>JBMORP010000005.1:0-1001 GCA_049322655.1 Patescibacteria group bacterium | reverse complement strand
TGGCTCTTATTTTTATAGCCTCAAGGCTCTTTCTTTGAGTATAAGGTGTCTTTTTGACAAATTTGTCTGACGGCAAAATCTGTATAATCTCTTCTGTCTTGTTGCTTTTTATAAATTCATGAACTGCGGGAAATGTTGATGTCGCAGGACATCTGAATATAAAATTGCCGTTATAGTTATTATTGAGGCAATGTATCATCTCATATGACGGATAACCTCTGTCAAACAATAAGACACTGTCTTGGGGAATCTGTGGCAAAAGTGTCTTAAACTCTTCACGCTCAGATGATTTCAATCCAGCAACGCTTCTTGCCACCGGAATTCTGCGAAAAACATCATAAACAGTGGTGACAAGACATTGAGGATAATGTCCCTTGCCTTCATATTCAAGTCCGCTTTCAGGATCAAATTCCTCCCTGATTGCTTTGGTTGCAGGCAGATCAAACTTAGAGCCATCCACAGCAAAAACTTTTTTGCCATGCCATAGCACAGAATGGTCGTTTACTGGTAAAAAATTATATGCCATAGAAACTGATTTTTTAAATGTTGCCTCAAAAATTGTCCAGCCAAGTTTTTTACGAGCCCTGGTTAATGCGCTTCTGTGGATATCAGATATATTTGTCCATATGCCAGATAGTTTTGCATTATTCAGAAACTCCACTGTTTTAAGATCAATGCCCTTGCCTTTGCCACTTGCGACAACTGATAATAGTAAAGTCATAGTTTTTGGAGCTGTTAGTTTTCTGTTTCTGCTAAAATCTTTTGGGTTATATTTATCTTTTTCATCAATATCTTTGGGTATAAGGTCAGTAATAACCTCTAAAAAATCATCTAAATGGCATGATTCTTGAAGTCAATTTCTGTGCCATTTTTTTCCTCCTATAGTTAATTTTTTAATTTTCTAATATTTATTTGCATTCTATAATAATATACCATTTTATCAATTTTTTCAATAAGTTATTTAAAAAACTATCTTTTAAATCCTTAAGTCAACAGCATTG
>JBMORP010000004.1:0-1029 GCA_049322655.1 Patescibacteria group bacterium | reverse complement strand
GGTTGAATACAGTTCATCTTGTATCGTTCTTTTAACCATCCCAATTGTAACCCTACTTTGCTTCCGTAGTGCAGACAGTAAGCTAAAAGCAAGGCAAACAAATCCAATATGATTTTTCAAAGCTCGATAACTTTCCATATGAATGTAATCAAGTCCCAATTGCTGTTTTGCTTCTCGATGAAACTGTTCTACTTTCCATCTGTTGAAATACATTTTTTTAATTTTAGCAGTTGTTAGTTGCGTTTGGTTAGTAGCAATAAAATATATCTCATCCTGGTGCAGAATCTTGGAAATTTTTACTGCATACTTGATATTTTTCAATTCACATAAACAACTCTGGTTATATTTCAGGCTTATATTTTCTAATTTATTCTTTTTACCTTGAATAAAAAGTATCCTGGATCTTTTTATTCTTGTAAACCAAGCAAATCCATTTCTGTCTAACCATTTAAGTATTTGTTTTGAAGAAAAGAAACTATCTATAAGTATTGTTTTTACTTTAATATTTCTCAATTGATATTTTTTTAATAGGTCAAGTGCCAAATCTGTTTGTTTTATGTAATCGTAAGGTTTTGCAACTTTTGGTGATATCCATATCCTATAATCCAGAACTATAGTAGTTATACCATCTGTTATAATTAAACTTATTAATTGATCATGTGGAACATTTTTCATTCCTTCAATCGATACTTTATCTCTTTTGGTAATTCTATACTTTGCATGTGGCTGTTCTAAAGGGCTTGCATCTATAATTAGATACCAGGAATCTAATTTCTTTTTACAAAGAAAGTATTTTGCCAACTTGTAAAAAATCTTTTGCCAGTTAATTCTTTGCTGTAAGACAGTGTAGATCTTCCATAATTCTTGCTGGCGTGTTTTTCTAGAAATTCCAAGAACGCTAAAGTAACGATCATCTTGAATTAATCCTAATAAATAGAGTTTAAATAAATCAATTGAAACAGTTGGTAAAACTGTTGCGAACAAAAGGTTTAAATATGGTGTAAGTTGGTTTATCATAATTGAACAAAT
>JBMORP010000003.1:0-1044 GCA_049322655.1 Patescibacteria group bacterium | reverse complement strand
CACCTAATCAATAACAAAGTGCAACGCTCCCTTAAAATAGTATTGGAATACAAAAAAGGAGCGTTACATGTACAATCATCTAACAAAGTATGAAAGAGATCAAATAGCAGTTTTACATGCCCAGGGACAATCTCACAGTGAGATTGCGTTTCAGCTCCATAGGAGCAAAAGTACTATAGGTAGAGAGATAAAGAGAAATAAAAACGATAAAGGGTTATACTTAAGCTCTTTTGCCCAAGATAAATCTGATTTGAGAAAACAAGAAGCTCACAAACGAGAAAGGATTGAAAATCTAGAGATTAGAACGTATGTCATTGAAAAGATTAAGCTTGGATGGTCACCAGATATTATTGCAGGAAGAATAAAAATAGAACATCCTTCTTTATATATTACCCATGAATGTATTTATCAATATATTTACAATGAAGATCCTCAATTAGGTTTGTTTCTTCCAAGAAAAAGAGTTAAAAGAAGACCTAAATCAAATCCAAGGAAAGCTAAAAAGACCAAAATTCCTAACAGAACACCTATTAACTTAAGACCGGAATCTGCAAACGATAGAAGTGTTTTTGGTCATTATGAGTCTGATAGCATTGTTTCAAGGGAAAGCAAAGCAGCTTTAAATGTTTTAGTCGAAAGAAAATCAAGGTATACAATAATTAATCCAATTGAAATGAAAACGGCTGAAGAAACATTGAAAGCTATTATTATTTCTTTAGCCGCATATACACCTTATGTTCTTTCAATAACCTATGATAATGGCACTGAATTTGTTTACCATGAACAGATTAACTATATATTAGAATCATGTTCTTATTTTTGTCAGCCTTATCATAGTTGGGAAAAAGGTTCTGTAGAAAATAGAAATTGGTTTATTCGTAGGTTCTTGCCTAAAAAGACTGATTTTAGTAAAATAGACAAATCTAATATTATTCAAATTCAAGACTGGATAAACAATAGACCTATGCGATGCTTGGATTACAAAACACCTAAAGAAGTTTTTGACTATGAGTTAAAGCGTTGCGCTTAATGGTTGATAACGGC
>JBMORP010000002.1:0-272012 GCA_049322655.1 Patescibacteria group bacterium | reverse complement strand
TACCAATACCGACATTACCAGCAGTATCGATGATAGTGCTACCAGGGAAGTAAGTATTAGCATTAAAGGTTTGAGCACCAGTCCAGGTGTTAGCGTTAGCTAGATTGAGAGAAGCAACTACATCTCCAGTAGTTGGTGAGATAGTAAGAGTACCATCAGCGTTAGTGACGGAAGTAACAGAGCCACTGCCACTACCAAATTGATTCCAACTAGTACCATCGTTGGAGAATTCCAAAATATTAGTTGTACTGTTATAGCGAATACCAGCATTAGTGGCCGTTCCATTATCGAAATAAATGTATTTGTCAGCATCAGCTACTCCCAGTTGTAAGTTGCCATTAACTGTTAGTTGTTGTTCTGGTGAGGTGGTACCAATGCCAACATTAGTTCCATCATCATAAACTACTGAATTTGCCAAAGTGTCATCATCAGTAAATTTGGATAGATAGTTGGTTGTACCAGAGCCATCAATTAAGGAAGATCCCCAGATTCTGGAGTCAGCAGTTCTCGCTGTTAGTGAGCCATCTAATTCTCTGGTAATGACTGAGTCAGTGGTGCCAAGAGCGATGCTGCCTAAAACAAAAGTATCATCGGTTCTGAGCGTATCAACTGCTGAAAGGTAGATTTCACCTGAGGCTCCAATGCCCAAATTACCACCCAAGACATTAAAGTCATCATCAGTTACTAAAGTATTAGCAGCCGAACGGTAAATATTTGTATCACCACCAAAATCAATGCCACCAGCAGCGGTTGTATCAGCAACAAAACCAAGTTTTGCTCCAGGAGAACTAGTGCCAATGCCTACATTCCCACTTGCTCCTTCAACAGTCAGAGCTGTAGTTAAAATTCCGCCATCATTAACAATAAATTGAATGTTTTCGTTTAAGTTTCTATTTTTAATCGAGAGTTCACCAGTGGTTTCTTGAATGAGTTGTGAGTATTGGGTGCCACTGAAGATGTCTAAACCAGTGCTAAAACCAGAGTTAGCAGAAAATTTAATGTTTCTGTTGGTAGCTCCCACATCAACATGGAAAGTTGTATCTGGAGTGTTGGTACCGACACCGACATTACCTTGATCAGCGACAAAAAGACCCAGGTTACCACCATCATCATAAAGAGCTAGTCCAGCCACTGAAGAGGCACGAAGGACGGTCAGATCAATGTCATCTTCTAGAGTGATAGTAGCGTTAGTGCTTCCAGTAATATCGATATCATCACCAGCAGTGAGGAGAGAAGAAATATCAGACCATGATGGAGAAGCAGTCCCTCCAGAAATTAAAAGTTGGTTAGCTGAACCAGCGGCCAAAGAGTCATAGGTTGAGGTGCCGGTAGAATAGAGAAGTTCACCAGCTCCTAGAGCAGTTACATCTCCACCTAGGCCACCTCTAAGAGTAGACAAATATTGTTCAGCAGCCAAAGTATCACTGTCAGACCAATAAGTTACGTAACCAGTGGTACCAGAGCCATCGAGTAAAGTTGATCCCCAAACTCTAGCATCAATATCTCTGGCAGTAAGGGTACCATCAGTTTCTCTAGTGATGACCGAGTTAGTGGTGCCAACTCCAGCTGTACCAAGAATAAAGTTGTCATCGGTTTTTAAAGTGTCGGCGGCAGCTCGGTATAGAGTGGTATCCCCACCAAACTCAATTCCTGCTGCAGCAGTGGTACCAGCAGCAAAATCAAGAGCAGCTGTAGTGCTAGTTACTCCAATACCGACATTAGCCCCGAAGGTTTGTTGAGCAGTCCAATTGTTGGCATTGGCCAGGTTTATAGAAGCAACGACATCGCCATCAGTGGGGAAGACAGTAATAGTGCCATCAGCATTGGTGACTGAGGTGACTGTTCCGTCACCAGTACCAAAATTATTCCAGACACTACCATTATCAGAAAACTCCAGTCTACCTGTGGCACTGTTATAACGGAAACCAGAGTTGCTAGCTGTGCCATTATCAAAGTAAATATATCTAGTTGCGTTAGAAGTACCTAGTTGTAAGTTACCAGTGGTGGTGAGTTGTTGCTCTGGTGAGGTGGTACCAATCCCGACATTACCAGTAGCATCTTGGAGAAACAAACCAAGAACACCACCATCATCATATAAGGAGAGACCAGAAGCTGAAGAGGCACGAAGAGCAGTTAGATCAATATCATCTTCTAGGGTGATTGTAGCATTGGTGGTACCAGTGATATCAATATCATCACCAGCGGTGAGGAGGGATGCAACATTAGACCAGGAAGGGGCAGCGGCACCACCAGAGATTAGGAGTTGGTTAGCAGAACCTGCAGCTAAGGAGTCATAAGCTGAGGTACCAGTGGAGTAAAGAATTTCTCCGGCTCCAAGAGCGGTCACATTGCTACCCAGACCACCTCTAGTAACACTCAGGTATTGTTCAGCAGCAATAGAATTGTCTGTATCCCAGTAAGTGACATAACCAGTGGTTCCAGAACCACTCATTAAAGAAGATCCCCAGACTCTGGAGTCGATAGTTCTGGCAGTGAGGGTGCCATCAGTTTCTCTGGTAATCACGGAGTTAGTGGTACCAGTTCCAACTGAACCTAACACGAAGGCATCATCAGTTTTGAGAGTATTAGCAGCAGATCGGTAAATATTTGTATCACCACCAAAGCTGATTCCACCACTAGCTAGGGTGTCAGCAGCTAAAGTTAAAGCTGCATCAGTAACATTGGTGCCAATACCGATGTTGGTGCCATCATTATAAAGGTTGGTGGTAGCGACCCAGGCAGAACCATCATAGTAAAGAGTTTCACCGCCAGATCCTGTTGGGAGAGTTAAGCCAGTTACTTGCCCCAAGGTGACAAACTCATCACTATTAACGGCATCGGCGCCAATAACTCGACCATTAAATCTAGCGACAATATCTCCAGCTGTGCCTTGAACATCTAATTTGTAGGAAGGAGCAGTAGTACCAATACCCACATTAGAGGCGAAGTTTTGTTGACCTGTCCAGTTGTGAGCAGTGCCTAAGTTAAGTGCTAAATCAACATCACCAATTCCAGTTGTAGGATTTAAAGTAATGGAGCTATCAGTACTGGTAATTGAAGTAACTTGACCAGCTCCAATCTTGGACCAAGTTGATCCATCGTGAGAAAACTGAATCGTATTGTCAGTGCTGTTATAACGGATGCCAGCATTATCTCCAGTGCCGTTGTCGAAGTAGATATAGCGATCAGCATCAGCTACACCCAATTGTAAATTACCACTAACAGTTAAAGCTTGCTCTGAAACTGAAGTGCCAACGCTAACATTACCAGTGCTGTAACTAATATCACTATTGGTTTTATCCCAATAGTTTACTCCGACTTCGTCTTTGGCTAATTGGCTCAAACTTAAGAGAGTACCGTTAGCTTCATCATAAAAAAGCAAATCGTCTCCATATGCTGATAAATAGGCTCCATTGTTTCCTAAGCCGAGAAGTCCTTGTGGGGTTTCTGTTCCCAAGCCAATATTACCATTAGCATCAATTACTCCCATCGTAGTGCCGGTTGAGTCGGCCCAAACCATTAAAGGTTTAGTAGCATTTTCTGTTGACTGTAGGACTAAGGCTGGGTTATCAGCTCCACCAAAATAGCCATAAGGAGCTACTATCAAACTATCAAAGAATGCTCCTCCCAAGCCTTCTGTTACAAAATAAAGGTTGTTTCCAGATAGAGTTAAATCTCCTTCTGGAACATTGAAGGTTGGTTCATCAGCAAATAACACTTCTCCATATTCATTCATGAAAAGAATAGATTCTTTGATCACTGGATCTCCAATTGGATAGCCAGCAAGTAAGGCTGAATCTTTTGCGTACTCAACAGTTTTAATTGGGTAGAGAGCTAGCTGTTCGCTGTTAATGATGGTTGATAGCCAAAGATTTGAGTTACCGAAATAGATGTCATCTGACAAGTAAGGGCCACAGCCATTTTCTGCTTCTTCTTTGCCACCCAAAAGAATATCGAAGATACCTTGATCATTAGTCGAGACCTCACACACACCAGATTCCCAGATTGCTTCTCCAGATCCAGCAGCGTTGTTATAAAGCTTGAATGAAGCTCCAGTGGTACCAGTAATTTGTTGTCCAGTTTCGCTGCTATAAAGTTTTCCTCTGAAAGGTAGGGTTCTTTTATCGGTAGAGCCAGTTGTGGTGGTGGTTGTGGTTGTAGTTTGAGTGATTTGTTGGTTTTGCTTGGGGTCAACATAAGCTCTTTGTCTAATGTCTTGAACTGATTTAACCAAGAACAAGCCAATCGTACTACCGAATAAAAGCAATAATAACACCAGGCCTGCTAGTAGAGATTCTCTGCGTCTCCTTTTTCTCACATCAATAGCAAGGCTTTTGTCTTCTGTGGGAGGAGTTACTACGATTGGGCCATCACTTTTATCAAAGATAGTATCCATGACTTGAGCTGACCACTCAGTAGTTACTCCAGAAACAAGCTTTCTTCTTTGAGCCCAGAGGGCAAATTGGGTAATACTGACTAGTTTTCTCTGGATTGAAGTAGGCTTTAAGCCTTTTTGTTTTTGGTCGGCAGCGAATCTTTTGAGTTGGTCTAAAGCTAGTAAGCCAACAATCGTCTGGGCTTTGGTAAAAACAGCTAGTTGCTTGATGTCACTGCGGTAATTTCTGATGGTAGTGTCAGAAATAGTGTTGTACTTGAGAGTGGTCAGGTATTGGTTGAGGATTTTTTCAATGGCAATTGGAATGATGTAACTAGCTTCTTGAGTTTGATTTGTTTTATTTTCGGTTTTTTTGGAAACTTGAGAAGAATGGTCTTGATCAATTGTTTGTGTTTTTGTCAGCCAGCTTAAAAAAGAATTAACACTCACAGATTTTCTTCTAATCGAAGCATCTTTTAAATGTTTTTTTCTCTGAAAATCTTCAAACTTTTCAACAGCATCACTGCCTGCGGCTGGGTCGAGCTGATGAACTTTGCAAAACTCAAGAAATTGAGAGATATCACTCCGATAGTTTCTCAGTGTAGCTTCAGCATTGCCTTGTTGTTGCAGTTCTTTTAAGTATGACTCGAGAGAGTCTTGAGATTGTTGAATTCTGGAAGTAAAAGAACCCGCAATAGAGTTCAACGAAGTTGTGGAAAAACCGTTTTTTGTGGGACTGAGAGGCTGGTTTGTTGCAGGCTGTGTTCTCACGATTGTTTTATTGTGTAATCCAGGCTTTTTTACGAGCTCTGTTAGATGCAATTGCAGAGATAAGTTTAAGAAATTTTAGGGGGTAGATGCAATGGCATTTTGCTTCAATTTTTGAGGTTGGGTTGAGTGACGTTTTGCACAAAAAAAATAACTTTTTACTCAAGTAGAGTATTTGTAAAGAGGATAGATATTACTCAAATAACATCAAATACAATCAGTTTCTATTTCAACATCGGGGTCATTGACAAGGTTTGAATGAGTTTTTCACAGTTTTTTTGACTGTTAATACTCTTAGAAAGAGTGTATTATGTGAACAGAAAACTAAATGTTCGTGCTTTATTGAGTAAATTACTGGGGAGTAAAAAATTAAAAAAGGCTTTATAAATCAATTTAAGTTACTAGTTAAAGATATTGATTTTTATTTAGTTTATTAGTTAAAACAAGTGAGAAGTGACTTCGGAAAAAATAATTGTGGAAAACTTTTTATGATGAGGTATAAAAGATGGCTTAATATCTGAGTAAAAAATGCAATAAAAGATTTATACATAAAAAACACGAACAATGAAAGACAACTCTACCAGAATTCTTACTTGGCTCTATCCCAAAGACAATTTATCTAGATGGGTTGATGTTCAAGAACTCAGCTTATTTTTACCAACCATCACTGAGGCTGGTTTGCAGTCTTCTTTATTCTATTTACAGCAGAGAAAAAAAATTATCTTGGAGAGGATTAACTCTACCCAGGCTATTAGTATTACTTCTCATGGCAAGCGGTCTTTGGAACAGGCAATTCCGGCTTTTTCACCTCAAAGAAGGCAGTGGCATGGGGAATGGTGGGCAGTTATCTTCCTTCAGGCTCCTAAGCATGATCATAATTTTAGGTTTTTAAGAAGAATCCTATTGACCGAGCATTCCTTGGCTTTAACCAGAGGAGTGTTTTTATTTCCTGGCCCATTATCTGAAAAGGTCTCTTATGAGTTGAGAAATTCTTACGAGGGGAGTGTTATGGTTGCTCCTTTTAAAAACTGGACTTTTGGCGATGATAAAGAGATTATAGGTTCAATTTTGCAGCTTAGCGATTTAGCTAATTCTTACTCGAGCATTAGCAATGAAATAGCATCTTTGCTAGAAAAAGAAACTAGTATAAAAATAGCTTCTAATCAATCCAAAATAGAGATATCTTCAGTCTTTGATCGTTTGTATGGTTCATTAAAAAATGACTTTGGCATTCTTCATGAATATTATCCTCATGTTCCTTCTGGCCTAGATCTGGTCTTTAGTTTGCAAGCTCTTAGTTCTATGGGGTAGATGGCTAAATACTACAGGCTTTTAACTCAGTTTTTTGATTTTGATTCTTTTTGATATCTTAAATATTATTTACGGTTTTAATTCTTTTCTTTTTCGGTTTAACTTCACTATCTCCTAAAAATCACTTCGGGTTTTTACTTTTTAATTAAAACACAAAACAGATAATCATATTTTGATCTATAAATATTGATTAAAAATAATTTGCGTTAATAATATTTCCAGATCATTCAGTAATAATGCGATAAAAATGCGGTAATAATAGTTTGTTGTTGCAAGCCGATCTTTTAATCTAAAGATTATCTGAAGATAACACGAAAACAACTTTTTAAAGAAGTTTTTCACAAAAATATTTATTTTTTATTTTTTAACTAAACACTCTGGTTCTCCTCAGCTAAACCGTTGGTTTAAGTTCATCAAACAAGAACATTTATTTTAAAAATTAGTGCCAAATAATTTATTATTTTTGGATAACTCTGGTATACTCGATAGGTTAGTTAAGTATCCTGAGAAAAGGAAGGATTATGGCAAAAGTTGCTTATAACCACACACAAACAGAAGAAAAATGGCTAAAAGTGTGGTCTTCCTTGCGTTTGTTTCAGGATACTCAACCATTGTCAGATCAACAAAAAGAGTACTTATTATTTGCTTTTGCCTATCCTTCGGGATCAGGTTTGCATGTTGGCCATGTTGAATCGAAGACAGCGCTAGATATTATGGCCAGATTTCTAAGAATGAATGGCAAAAATGTCTATTTTCCTGTGGGTTGGGATGCTTTTGGTTTACCAGCTGAGAACTACGCCATTAAAACAGGGGTTCATCCTGCAGAAACAACGAGAAAAGCAATCGATACTTTCAGGGGACAAATTCAAAGATTGGGTATTTCTTATGATTGGGAAAACGAAACGGCCACTAATCATCCAGAGTATTATAAGTGGACCCAGTGGCTTTTCCTTAAGTTATATAAAAAAGGTTTAGCTTATCAAGGGATGGGAATGGTTAATTGGTGTCCATCTTGTCAAACAGTTCTGGCTAATGAACAAGTGGTTAATGGGCTTTGTGAACGTTGTGATGCCGCAGTAGAGCAAAAGGATTTGAAACAATGGTATTTCAAGATTACTGAGTACAAAGATGAGTTACTTGCTGGTTTAGATCAAGTTGATTGGCCAGAGCCAACTAAACAACAACAAAAAAATTGGATTGGTAAAGCTAAAGGTTTGGCTATTGATTTTATTCTCAAGGAAACCACTGAAAAAATGACCGTGTGGACCAAGTTTTGGGAAACAGTGTTTGGCGTAACCTTTGTGGTGATTGCTCCAGAGGAGTTTGAGGCAAAAGGTCTGTTAGCAAATGTGCCCAAAGATCGTAAAGACGAAGTTCTAAGCTATCTAGCAGCGGCTAAACATAAAACAGAAGAAGAACGCCGAATTGGGGAGAAAGATAAAACTGGAGTATTAACTGGTTTGACAGTAATTAATCCCGTTAATGGTCAAGAAGTTCCTCTGTTGATAGCGGATTATGTGCTGATGGGGGTAGGAACGGCAATTGTTATGGGTGTTCCAGCCCATGATGACCGTGATTTTGCTTTTGCCCAAAAATACCACCTCCCAATCAAGCAAGTAGTGGCTTATGCCGACAAAGAGCTTAATGATCAAGTTAGGGATGGCAAAAAAGCTATGGAGGCGCCAGGGTTATTGGTCAACTCTGGTCAGTTTGATGGGCAAGATGCTTGGGGACAGGGCAAACAAAACATGGCCAAGTGGATGATTGAGCAGGGTTTTGCTCAATGGCAAACCACTTACAAGCTAAGAGATTGGTTAATTTCTCGACAACGTTATTGGGGAGCTCCAATTCCTATTGTTTATGACCCAGAGGGGCAGCCTCACCCAGTCAAGGAAGAACATTTACCTTGGAAACTACCAACCGACGTTGATTTCAAACCAACTGGAGAATCTCCGTTAAAATCTTCTCAAGAATTTATTGAAAGAACCGAACGGTTGTATGGCAAGGGTTGGCGACCTGAGTTCGATACCATGGATACTTTTGTCGATTCCAGCTGGTATTTTTTACGTTACTGTGACTCTAGAAACAAAGAAGAGTTTGCTGATCAGGAAAAGTTGGCTGCTTGGTTACCGGTAGACCTCTACCTAATTGGACCTGAACATATTGTATTGCACCTCTTATATTCTCGTTTTTTTACTAAATTTCTTCGAGATGAAGGTTACCTCAAGGTTAGCGAACCATTTGCCAAAATGAGACATCAAGGGATGATTCTTGGTCCTGATGGTAAAAAAATGAGTAAAAGTAAGGGCAATGTTATTAATCCTGACGAGATTGTTACAGAGTTTGGGGCAGATACCCTTAGGGTGTATGAAATGTTTATGGGGCCATTAGAGGCTGATAAGCCTTGGGATCCAAGAGCTGTGGCTGGGGTAGCTAGATTTTTGAGAAAAGTTTTTAGTTTGGTTACAATGGCTAAAAATAATCCTCCAGACAAATCAAATCAAGTAGTTGAGCGAAAGCTTCATCAAACCTTAAAAAAGGTCACCGCAGATATTCCTACTCTCAAATTCAATACGGCTATCGCCATGATGATGGAGTTGACCAATTTATGGGAAACAACCAATCAACAAGGTCAAGCGCTTTGTTTAGCAGATGTCAGGAAATTTATTTTAATGCTGGCGCCATTTGCTCCTTTTATGGCTGAAGAGTTGAATGCTTTGTGTATGGAGACTCCAACTCAAACTGAAGGTCAGTATGATGGTGTTCATGTTCAGGCTTGGCCTGTTTACGATCCAGAATTAGCCAAGGAAAACGAAGTAACTTTTGCTGTTCAGGTTAATGGTAAAGTTAGAGCTGAGTTGCTGGTTAAAGTTGAGTCGGCTACAGACAAAGCAACTGTCATTAAGTTGGCTAAAGACAGTCCTGAAGTCCAAAAATGGTTGGCTGGGAAAGTAGTCAAAGAAATTTTTGTACCAGGAAAAATAGTTAGCTTTGTGACTAAGATTTAAGTTTTCAGTTTTAAGTCATTTTTAACTACTACTTTGAAACTATGATTTCAAGGTTGGTGGTTTGGTCCAAATTATTGGTTTTATTTGAACTAGCCTCAAGCATTGTCGGTGGAGTGGTTTTTGTTTATGGTTTTTATGTGTTGTTGGTTGAGCGAAGTCAGGTTCCTCAATGTTCTTTGGAAATGCTCAATAATCAAAACGAGTTGCTAGTGAGTCAGTTACCCCAAATCACAGTTGAAGTTACTGGAGCGGTTAATCACCCTGGAGTTTGGCAGTTCGACCGAACTAGCCGGGTTGGAGAGGCTCTCAAGCAAGCTGGGGGATTCAGTGTGCAAGCAGATGCTGAGTTTATCGCCAAAAATCTTAATTTAGCGTCGTTGCTTAAAGATGGAGACAAAATCTATGTGCCCTTTATATGGGAAAAAGATTTAAAGGTTGAAAATCAGCTTGGTGCTGAAACTAAAAACTTAATTTCTATTAACCAAGCCAGTTTAAAAGAATTGGTTAGTTTACCAGGAATTGGCGAGAGTCGAGCCCAAGCAATTATTGAAAACAGACCATATTTACAATTAGACGATTTAGTCACTAAAGCCGGCATTTCTCATAGCATTTTTAACGAATTGAAGGCTGCTATTTCCTTATAGTTTTACACAATGTTAGTTAAAAAATTACTTTAAAAATTATCCTTTTTAAAAAAATGTTACTAATAGATCAAATAATACCAAAAAAGAGAGCTCTTAAGAAAAATAAATATGTTGTTCTTTTTAGTATTTTGGTTGTTTTAGTAGTATTAATAATACTCAGCTTTAATGCGTTAAAACTGAATAGATCAAAGACGATCGCAGATAAAAGCCGAAACAAAGTTTCAACTCAATTGAGCGGTTCAATCTGCCAAAAGCAGTTGATGTTATTTGATATCTTCTGTTTTATTCAAAAAAATCAACTCGCAAGCGAAAAAAATACTCAAGAATCCAGACAGAGTGAGGTCTGTTTTAGCAGTGATAGTGGTATATTTGCTATTAGTTTTTTAAAGGTAAAAAGATTGAAAAATCAATCTAAATTATTAATTAAAAGAGTGGTGGTTTTGTTAAAATATCGGTTTTTTGAGATGAGGGAAAGACTCGAGGGAAACCAGGTTAGAGTTGAGGAAATAGCGAAGCTAAGCCAAAGCAAAGATTCACTTGCAATGCTCAAAGGCCTGGTTTTGGGTGAAAAAATCACTCAAAATACTTATTATGCTGTTTTTCAAAGAGTTGGCTTACTACATATTTTGGTGGCTTCAGGATTTAATGTCGCGTTATTAACTGGTTTAGTGACTAAAAAAAATGTTTTTTTCTCAAGAAAAACCAAATCTTTAGTTTCATTAGTTATTATTTGGTTATATGTCTGGTTTCTAGAAGGAGATCCGCCCCTCCTGAGAGCTGGGGTAATGTTGAGTTTGTTAATATTAGCCAATCAAGTTGGCAGAGCTATTTCCTCAAGAAGAGTTTTGATTTACTCTGTTTTCATTTTGTTATTTTTTAATCTGGAGCTTATCAAGAGTCTTTCTTTTTGGTTTTCAGTCTTAGCCACCCTGGGTTTGATTTTGTTTAGTGGTCAATTTTTACTATTTTCGTCTGGTGAGTTGACTATAACTAGTTTTTTTCGACAAGAATTTCTAGCTTCTGTGTCTGCCCAAATTTTGCTTTTACCTCTAGTAATTTGGTTCTTTGGTGAGTTGAATTGGTTGAGTTTTATCAGTAACTCGTTGTTTTTATTTCCAGTAGCTTGGTTTACTCAAGTGGGGTTTGTTTTGGGGGGCTTGTTAGCCTGGTTTAAAAATAGTTATTTGGAGTTACTTTTTTGGCCTTATTTATTGATATATAGATATGTTATTGCATCTTTTATCTCATTAGTTGGTCAACTGAGGTTTTTATTTTTTCTGAGACAAACTGTGTTACCAGAAGAAAAAGACTTTTATTTGTTAGTTTGGGGGATGGGATTATTAGTATTAATTGTGTTTTTGCGAAGAAAACACAACAGAAAGGTCGTCTTTTTCCATGAAAACTGTTAGAAAAAGGCTTTTTTTTCTAATTGCTCTTTTACTAATTTTTTTAATTTTTATTTATAAAAAATGGCCTGATAAATCAACTAAAGTTGTGTTTTGTGATGTCGGTCAAGGTGATTCTATCTTGATCCAGCAAGGTTTTTTTCAACTAATAATAGATAGCGGAGCAAGTGACAGATTGCTAGGTTGTTTGGGTCATGTTTTACCTTTTTGGGATCAGACTATTGAGGTAGTAATTATTAGTCATTTTGACAGTGACCACATGGCTTATTTCGGAGAAATTATGGGTATTTATAATGTCAAAGAAATCTACTTTATTGAGCCTACTAAAAATAACCAATTAGTCAAGGATTTGCTAGCCCAAATCAATAATTATCGGTCCGGTTTAGTGAGTAAACAGCCTGTTTTGGGCCAATCAATCGTTTTGCCCTCTGGTGACAACTTAAGCTTTCTCGAGGTGGTTGGTCTAACAGCTACTGAGTTAACTGAAAATGATCGTTCTTTGGGTGGATTGCTAAATTTGGCTGGAACTCAGTGGCTTTTCACTGGTGATGGAGAATTGAGTTGGGAGGAAGCATTGCTAGAAAGAAATTACTTGCCTCAAGTGGATGTTTTAAAGGTTGGCCATCATGGCTCAAACACCAGTAGTTCTAGCGAATTTTTGGAAAAAGTCTTGCCTGATACCGCAGTGATTAGTGTTGGTAAAAATAGTTTTGGTCACCCTCATTCTGAAACTTTGGCAAAACTAGAAAGTTTGGGGGTAAAAATATTTAGCACTGAGCAAAGTGGTGACATTATTTTTAAAATTAGTGATGGCAAAATTTTGTTGGCAGAGCTGAGAAAAAGATTTTAAAAGTTTTAAAAGACTATTCCTGATCAAGAAAAAAACTGTTCAAAAAGCTTAAGGGGGGAAAGAGTGTTTTTGGCAACTAGTAAGTTTTATTTTTACCATCAGTTGGCTAGTTTAATTTTTTAACTAATTATCTAAGCTGAAAGTTGTTAATGAGCTGTTTTAATGACTCGAATAAAAGGCGAAACTAGTGACTAGTATTGGTGATATTAGATTGAAATAGATGTTTTTATGGCATTTGATTGAGTTTTAGTTTTTTGAACACAAAATGACGTCTGTAAAATAGATATTTTTTGAAAATATTAAAAACTCTAAAGAATAAAAAAAGTGTTCAATTTAATTCGGTAATTATTTGGTTAAATAAAAATCATAAAAATAGCTTTTAGCTGGTTATTTTTCTCGAAAAAGCTAGGGCAAAATTCTCTAAAAAACTGTGCTAGAATGCAGCTTTATGACACCCCAAACTCTTACTTTAAAAAATGGTTTATCGGTTTTGTTGTTGCCGATGAAAAGTGTGGAATCAATAACGGCTATGGTACTAACTAACACTGGCTCTCGTTATGAAGAAACAAATAAGTTTGGTATTGCTCACTTCTTTGAGCATATTGTTTTTAAGGGAACAAAAAACTATCCCACAGCACAAGAATTAGCAGCAACGATTGATGGCTTGGGTGCAGAGTTTAATGCTTTTACTAGCCATGAATACACTGGCTACTACGTCAAATCAGCAGCTAAACATATTGAAAAAAGTTTAGATGTTTTATCTGACATGTTGCTTCAACCAAATTTACAGCCAGCTGATATTGACAGAGAAAAAGGCGTGATTATCGAAGAGATGAACATGTATGCAGATACACCTGCTAGACATGTTGGTAGCTTATTTAATCAAATGGCTTTTAAAGGGACTGGTTTGGGACATGATATTTTGGGCACGAAAGATTCTGTTACCAGTGTGACCAAAGCCGATTTTGAAGCATTTCTCAGCCAGTGGTATGGACTTTCTAACATGGTGTTGGTGTTAGCAGGCAAGTCCTCTAAAGTTTTAGCTAAAAAACTTCACCAAAAGATTGAGGAATTGTTTAATAAACCAACCAACCAAAGAAGGACAACGAGAGCAAATTTACAAGCTCATTTATTTGCTGGAAACCTGACTGACCAACGTTTGCTAGTTCACTACAAAGATACTCAGCAAGCTCATTTTGTCTTGGGTTGGCAAAGTTTTAAAAGAGATGATCAGCGCCGCTTTGCTTTGGCAGTTGCCTCAACTATTTTGGGGGGCAATATGAGTTCACGACTCTTTACCGAAATTAGGGAAAAACGTGGCTTGAGTTATTATGTACGATCTGAAGTTGATCAATATCACGATACTGGTATCTTGGGAGCAGCTGCTGGAGTTGATCCTCAGCGAATTGAAGAGGCTATTTCCGTAGCTTTACAAGAGTTTCATTCCTTAGCTGATGGCAGTAAACCAGTAACGAGAATCGAGCTTAAAAGAGCCCAAGAGCATTTGGTGGGTAGTATGATTTTAAGCATGGAAGACAGCAGCGCTGTAGCCCAATTTTATGGTTTGAAAAAAGTTCTCTCAGATAGACTAGAAACATTAGAAGAAGTAATCGCTAAGATTCAAGCGGTTACAGTCGAGGATGTTCAACAAGTGATCGCAACTTTAGTCAAAAAAGATGAAGTCAGGTTAGCTTTAATCGGCCCCTATAAAAGCGAGCAAAAATTTGTTGAATTAATTAAAAATTTTTAAATTTTCCCAGCCCCTTTTACCCCGTGGGTAAGTGTCTCATAGCTAACTGACATAGTTTTTTGTTTATTTTGGCTTAAAAGCACAGATGATCTTTTTGTTAATATTAATATATATTTAAAGTTACTTTGTTTGCTTTTAAACATTTTCTCAAAGAGATCAATTTGCTTTTAAAGAGATCAGTGAGTGTCTTAAGCTAGCTTTAAAGATATGTTAATTAGTTTTTTGATTGTTTTAGATATAGTTGTTAAAACAATCAAAAAAATTCAATGCTCGAGAACAGCATTTTTTAAGTAAATTAATGAGTTCTTTAGATATATTAATTTATATTTAAAAATATTTTGAACATAAAAAATAGCTGTTTTTCTTGTTTCTAATAAAGTCAAGAAATGTTAGGATACAAGTCAGGAAAAGTAACAACTTAGTTGAAAGGAAGCTGTTATGGCAAGTTCAAGAACAGCCGTTTTAGTTAAACCAGATGGCCTACAAAGAGGGCTAATCGGCGAAATCATTAGTCGCTTTGAAAGAAAAGGCCTTAAGTTGGTTGGTTTAAAGATGTTAAACATGACCGATGAAATGCTGTCGGAATGGTATGTCGAGCATAGAGATAAATCATTTTTTGGTGAGTTGAAGAGTTTTATGGGATCAATGCCGATTGTGGCGATGGTTTGGGAGGGTGTTGATGTGATTCCAGTAGTTCGTAAGCTCGTTGGTACCACTTTGGGTAGAGAAGCTGAAGCTGGATCTATCAGAGGAGATTTTGGAATGAGTCAGCAATATAACTTGATTCATGCTTCATCTAGTGAAAGTGATGCTAAAAGAGAAATTGGCATTGTTTTTGCTGACGATGAATTGATTGAGTATCACGGAGCGATGGATGGAGTAATCTACGCTGAGTATGAGCTAAAATAAATGGTTATTGTAAACTGAAAAGCCGGCTGGTTAGCCGGCTTTTTGTTTCCATTTCACAACTAATCTTACTTTGGCCAAACAACTACTTGTTGACCTTCATCATTAGTAGAAATATAGGTTCCCTCTGTCTCTCCTGCTTCCACTAGCTCCTCTGGGGTCATATCAGAAGTAGGGGTTTCTTCAGGGTCTTGGCGAAATCTTAAACTTCTTGAAAGTTCTGGGTTTATCATATGTGCCTTTTTATAATTTATAGAAAACCATCAAATTATATCACTAATTTAAACTAGCTCTTTTTATTTATTTTTTTCTTCACCGGGATTTCACGATTTACTCGCGTTGCTCACTCGCTGTATTAGTTGGGTAGCTTGTGCTTGCGCTTCAGCTTCTCGCCGGTGACCCAGCTTCACGTTGTTCAGCTAGCTTAAATTCCAATTGATAGGATCAGAAAACAAAAACACTCTCTAACGAGAGTATTTATGTTTTGTGCCCCCACCGGGAATTGAACCTGGATCTGTCGCTTAGGAGGCAACTGTTCTATCCGTTTAACTATAGGGGCTTAACTGATGTATTGTACCAAGACTTATCGACTATTTCCTCTTGTTTCTGGATCAAAACTCCTTATACTGAATTAAGTACCAACTAGCTCCTTGGCTAAGGAAAAGGAATAAGATGGAAGAAACCACTACCAATAAGAAAAAAATAAGTCTCAAGACAATTCTCAGGGTTGTGGTTGTATTGGGTTTAATGGGTTTTGCTGGTTGGTCTTTTCTTAAATACCAACAAACTAAAACACAAGTAGATAAACTCTCAAATCCTGAAGCTCAACAAGAAGCAATTGCCAAAGAAAGAGAAGAAGTCTTGGCAAAAGTTGGTAAATTAATGATCCTTCCAGAAGATGAAGAACCAACGATTGCAACCGTGACAGATGCCGAAGTATTGGCTCAATATCAACCATTTTTCCGTAAAGCTACTGATGGTGATAAAGTCATTATCTATGTTCAATCTGGCAAAAGTATTATTTATTCACCAGATAAAAACATCATTGTCAATGTTGGGACAATCTCAGTTCAGGGTAATAATGCTTTGCAGTTGGATACTGAGAACCCGCTTAATGTTGAGATTCGCACTGGTGGAGCCAGCCAAGAAAGAGTAGATGTTTTGATTGAACAATTAGGAAAAGTAGTCAATGTGAGCAATGTTGTGGCCGCAGCCAATCAAGACTATCAAGGACCAGTGATTGTGGCTTTGACTAATGATGAGACTAGATTACAACAAGCTCAAATTTTTGCTGCTAATCTAGGTGTTCAATTAACAACTGAACTGCCAACAGGAGAGGCTCCCTCTGACGCTGAAGTAGTGGTGATTGTTGGTAATTAGTTTCACTGAAATAGAAAATAAATCCCACCCTTAGTGGTGGGATTTTTGTTAGTTACTTTTGCCATTAACTTTGGCTCTGAGGTTATTAGCCTGTTGGCCAAGATAATTACTCACGCCTTTGAGGTGAGTTTGGAGTGGTTGTTTGGTAATGGGAATAGTGCGGTCAATTCGTTGTTTTCGTTCAGTTAGTTGGTTAAGATCTTTTTGAGTTTTTTTAGTATTGTTTTGGAGGTGATGCTGATGTCGGTTGGTTAGTTGTTGCAACCGAGATTGATTGGCCGTTTTTGTCGGTCCTGGTTTGCTAAAATTACTAATAATGGTGCGTGGTGGAATGGTAGACATAGTTTAAAATAACCTTAGTTTTAGTTAGTATCTTAACAAATTTTTTTATGAGTGTTTTAAACAAAGAGTTTTTGACTGGCGTTATTAGAGCAACCAACACAATTGAAGCCGAAAATGGTTATATTGAGCATCATCTTTTACCATTACTAACAGAATTAATTTCTTTGACTGAACAACTGTTGATTGCCGATCCTGAATTGAGTAGTTATGCAGTTTGGGGGGAGTTAATCAAAGATAAAAAAATTAGAGCTTACCTGGAAGAACACTACGGTCGGACTTATGACAGTGAACCAAGAATGATGCTTAATTCATTAGCCAGTCAGTTGATTTATGGTAATGCTGATTTTCTTAATAGAGTTGGTCCACTATTGATGAATGAAAACGATGTTTCTTTATTAAAAGACTTGTTTAGCTGGCTTAAATGGGATGTAAGTCTTAACTCAGGAATAGATTTTTTAAATTTGCTCAAAATGGCAGCAATTTCTTATCCATTTTTAATGTTTGAACAGCCGGTCAAGGAATGGGTAGTAGATTATCGGAAAATTCAACAACAGTTTTTGGAGGCAGAAGAACATGGTTTTAAGTCAGCTGCCGAAGTTGGGGTTTTCAAACAGTTAGCTAATTTTTTGGTGTCAGTTAGAGATCAGGTAAAATCGTAGTTGTCGGGGAGGAGGGAATTGAACCCTCTGCCGCTCGAACCCGAATCGAGCATTCTACCGATGAACTACTCCCCGGTGATTGTTTTATTTCAAGACTATTTCAGTTCTACAGCATACAGATTCATTGGTGAATCTGGACTAAAAGAAGTCAAAATCAAGATTTTACTACCATCTGGCCATGGGTAAACAAAGTTTTCTTGGAATGGTCCGCTATAAACAACAGTATTATTGGTACCATCATATTCCATAATATGAATTTGTTGGTCTTTAGCAAACAAGATGTGTTTTGAATCAGGGAACCATTGGAGAGTGTTGATTGGTAGAGACGTGTGGTAAGCCTGAAACAACTTGGCTGTTTCAGCTGAGTTGGTAGCTTGTAAATTAGTAAAGGCACTAGGTGAGGTTTCAAGTGACTTGGCTGCACCAAATAAATCTGTTGAGAGTAAGATTTTTGAGACAGTAGCTGGATCACCGGTTTCTACACCGATTTGAAAATTTTTATCTTCTTCTCGATCGTAAACATAGATGCCACCACTGACTAAAGAGCGTTGTTCTGGTTGGGTGTTGCTAGCAGGAATTGGAGGGATGATATCTTCAGACAAAGTTAGTTCTGCTGTGGCAGTATAAAGCATTCTCTTTTTATCTGGAGAAAGATAAACATTTTTGGCAGAGGTAGTGGCTATTTCAATGATCTCTTCAGGAAACTTTTTGAGAAATTCCCGTTCTTTTTGGTAGATTTCTGCTTCCCATTGGGATAGAATTTGTTTCTCTTTCCAAGTAATATCAGGCTCAGCTTCTAAATTAATTTTATCTTCGATATTTATTAAAAGATGTTTTTCTTTATCAAGGATCATCAATTCAGTACTATCAGGTGACCAAATATAACTGGCGTTTTTCAAGTTTAGATTGTTACTATCAATCGCAATTTGTTTGGGAGTTCTTTGCAGAGGAATAAAGTTGTTTGTTAATTCTAGTAGGTAGAGCCCATTTTTTTCTGTGGTTTGAGCAGTATCAGTATAAAAAAGAACTTTTTGTCCGTCAGGAGAAGTAGACAGGGTGGTAACACCGGTTAAGGTTAGTGGTGAAAAACTAGGAGCGACAGGAAAGAGTTGAGCATTGGTTTGGCTGACTAGTTCTTCCTGAACTTTAAGTTGTTTTTTCCATGGGGAAAAGCCTTCTTTTCTAATCTCAACGAGATACTCACCTGGTTTCAAATACAAAGTATTATCAGTGGCAGTAGCTAGTTCACCGTCGATATAAACCTCGGCCCCAGTGGGAAAAGAGTTGGCGTTAAGGAGTCCAGTTTCTGGAGAGAAGCCTTTTTGAGTAAAACGGAAACCACCTTTGGCATATTGAATAGCAATTGTGGTTCCCAGCAAAATCACCACAGCTGACACTAGGGTATAGATAATGCCGAGGTTGACATTAGTAAAGAGGTTTTTGGGAACGATGGAACGAGACATATGATTTGATTGTTCTTCTAAGCAATAGACGTTATTATAACAGTAGCGATGTTGCAATATCTGGACAAATTAAGTACCACTTTGGCTGTAGATTTAGGCTCTGATGCTGTACGAGTGTGGGAAAAAGGAGTTGGTTTGGTGGGGGAGTACCCTAGCTATTTAGCGATTGATTCTAGGTCAAAAAGAATTCTAGCTAGTGGTCAAGATGCTTATGAAATGAGAGGCAGGGTGGCTGCCAATGTTTCATTACTCAGACCTTTTCAGAAAGGGCAAGTTTGGGATGAAAAAACCGCCTTAGCCTTTTTAAAAGTAGTCCTTAAAGATGTTTTAAAAAAGAGTTTTTTTAGTCCAACGATTTTGTTTAGTATTCCAGCTAGCCTCAGTACTGCTGTTGAAGAGGAAACAATTAAATTGGGTTACTCACTGGGTGCCAAGGAGGTTTTGACTGTCGCTCAACCATTGGCCGCTGCCATTGGTGCAGGGATGCCGGTGGCAGATTCATCTGGTGGTTTTATTTTTCAATTGGGGGCAGGAATTAATGAAGTAGCTGTGGTTTCATTAGGAACTCTAGTTGATTTTGAAAAATCATATGAAGCTGGTGATGATTTTGAACAAGCTCTTCAGGTTTATTTGCAAAAAGAAAAGCAAGTTTTACTTAGTCGTGAGACGGCTAGAAAGCTAATTCACGATTTAGTTAGTGTCGATGAAGTTCATCCTGGGACAATTTTGGTTACCGGTAAGGATGAGAAAACGACTGCTCCTAAAGAGCTTCAGTTGAGTGCCAAGCAGTTGTTACCTTTTGCTGAAGAGCGAATGCAAAGTCTAGTTAAACAAGTGAAAAAACTGCTTAGCAAAATCCCAGCAGAACTAACGGTGGATATTGTTGATAAAGGTTTGTTGCTTGCTGGTGGTGGAGCTTTATTAACTGGTTTAGATTCATATTTAGTTCCGAAATTAGGGATTCCTGTTTCGGTAGTGGATGAACCAGAAAAAGCAGTCATCAGGGGAATGGGCACAATTATAGATCATTTGGGTGATTTTAGGCGAAGTCTTGGGTATCGAGGTGAAGCTTAAGCTTTACAACTGGGTAGATTTTTGAGAAGCTGAAGGTGTCTTTTAATTAAAATTAATTAGTGTAAAGGAGAAAATATGGCTGACCAAATGAAAAAACCAGGATTGGAGGCTTTTAGTAGGGCTGTTGATTTGGCCAAGCAGTATGAAAAAGTGGAAATAGGACAAATTGATGAGTCAATGTTGAGAGAAGAGGTTAAAATCACTCCAGAAGATGAATCATGGGTTAGTGTTCTAGTTGATCGAGTCAATCATTTGGCAGCTGAAAAAAATATTCCAGCAATTGAATTACTAAGAAGTTTGGTGGCTTCAGCAGGCGGATTTGAACAACAAGCTGCCAAACCACCAATACCTAGTGCTGAAGATATTAGATTAGAAGGCTTACCACCAACCAATAAATAGAAAGGTTTTTTATGGCAGAAGCCTCCAAGCATTTACTCGCTGAGTTAACTGATGAAATTGTGGCCAATCCTCAACTTGTTGGTATAGAAGGTGAGATCAATGTGAATGAAGAAAGAGAGCCTAAAGAAGGTGATATTGATGGGGATGTTTTAGATGCCATTGAAGTAAGTGATGGTTTGGCTCCAGCTGACAAAGACAGAATCGTGAAGATTATTAATTTGCTTGCAGATAAGAAAGCCAAAACAGGTCAAGACATGTTTTTTGACATTATGGCAATAATAATAGAAATGCAGGCAGAAAAAAGAACAGCTGACGAAACAACTAAAAACTAATCAGTTTTTACTGCTTTTTTGAATTGTTCACCTCTGTCTTGATAATCTTTAAAAGCACCAAAACTAGCACTAGCTGGGCTGAGTAAAATTATTCCTTGATTTTCTCCAGATTTTTCAAAATATTCAGTAATTATTTGTTGGGCCTTGCTCACGGCCTCTTTCATTTGTGAAGCAAACTCAACGATGGGCTTATTGTTGCTGACTAAGTTATCAATTTCAGCTGCCAGCCTTTTGCCAGTTGGTTCAAAAAGAACCAAACCAACTACTTTTTTCTCTAGGATCTTTTTGGCTAAGTCGGAGAAATCTTGCTGACGTTCATAGCCACCAGCCAATAAAACAATTGGTTCGGAAAAGCTATCTAAAGCTCTCATAGCTGCAGCAGGCATCGTAGATAGAGAATCATCATAATAACGAATTCCTTTTCGTTCATAAAAAAACTCTAAGCGATGAGGAAGAGCTTTAAAGTTTTGTAAAGCTTGGCCGATTTGTGCTGCTGATAGATTAAACAGTGTCCCAACCACTACAGCAGGCATGACATTTAGCAGATTATGTTCACCTTTGAGTGGCAGTTTATTTGTTTCTAAAATCAGCTCAGTTCTTTGCTGGTTATCCTTGCGTAGAATTTGCTTATTTCTAACGAAAACAATGGCATCTGGTCCTTCTTGGGTCGAAAAACGAAGGTGCTGACCAGCACTGAATTGGGTAATCTTAGTAGCGCCCAACATTTGGGGGTTAAAAATGACAAAATCATCTTTGGTTTGGTATTTACAGATAGGTGTTTTGGCTTGTTGGTAACTAGCAGTATCTTGGTAATAATCCAAATGTTCACTAGTAACATCTTGAACTACCGCAATATGAGGGCTAATAGTCATGGTTTCAAGCTGGTGGCTAGATAGTTCACAAACAACTAGTGAATCAGCATTAATTTTTTCTAAAATAGTTAAAGCAGGCTGACCAATGTTGCCAACCAAGTGACTAGCTAAATCATTACTTTTCAGAACATGGTGAATTATAGCCGAGGTAGTACTTTTACCTTTGGTTCCAGTTACACCAATTGTTATCCCTGGACAGAGTGCAAAAAAAAGCTGTGTGTTAGAAGTAAGCTGAGAACCGCTTTGTTTGGCTTGATCGATTGCTGGGATAGTTTGAGGAATCCCAGGGCTTTTAAAGATTAGCTGATAATTTTTTAGGTTAGTTAAATGGTTGTCACCAAAGTAGTACTCAAGGTGAGGATCATCTTTTAGTAGCTGTTGTTGATCTTCAGCAAATTTTTCTAGGGGTTGTTTGTCTGCCACGGCTAGTTTTTTATTGGGAAACTTGGTTCTCAAAAAGTAGTAAGTTGACCAACCTTCTCGTCCCATTCCCAGAATCAGAATCGAGTTTTTTTCTAAGTTAGCCAAAACTTGTTGTTGATCAATCATAGTTTCTTTCAAAAATAGCTATTTTTAGCTTGACAAATTTGTTGAGCTTCTTGTTGTAGCAACTCAATTAAATTGGCATCCAAGTTGTGTTGTTCATTCCAAAAACACAGCAACATTTTGCTGGTTTGTGCCAAGTTTGGGACTTGATCCAAGATTTCATTATTAATTTTTTCTAAAACCAATGGCAGGGGTTTATTGGGGTGATTTTTTTGCCATTTTTTAATGCTTAAATAAAAGGCAGCCTGGGTTTCCTCATGAGTACCAACACACTCAAATGGTTTGTTAGCATCAAGGCCCATTAGTTCTTGGGCGGTTTTGTTCATAGCTGGCTTTTCAAACAAGTTTTCTGAAAAGATTTCATTAATTAATTTTTGTTCATCGATAAATGGGTAAAGAACAGTGAAAACAAACAGACATTTAGGGCATTCGCCACACCAACGATTTTGTTGTTGACCTCTGTTACAGCTACGAAAAACAGAATGAAATTGTTGGTTTCTGGAGAAAAGAGCTGCTATTTGTAGTTCAGTGAGTGGTCTGAGGAGTGACAGATATTCTGGAGCTGAACCCAGGTATTTTGTTACATAAGCTCTGAATTTGTTTTCAAAAGCAAATGATTTGGAGTATTGATGATTTACCATCGTTCCCAAGTAGGGCACATTACCCTCATTGGCCGAGAATTCATTGGCCAATAAAATATTTTTATGACCACTTAGTAATGCAACCAAGCTACTTTCAAAAGCCAATCTGGCACTGAAGGGAGTGTGTCCATTTAAGTATCCTTGTTTGTTGAGTTCCAAGAGTTCTGGAGCAAAAGTTCTTTTGATTTCAATAATTTTAACTTGAGTTTCACTGGCTATTTTATGGGCAGCCGGTGATTGAGGATAGCTGAGTAGTATTTCGTAGGGAAGCTTATATTTGCTGAGTAAATTTATGACTAAAGCAGAATCTTTTCCTCCACCTACTGGGACAAGAGCTTTATTTTTTGCTTGAAAAGAAAAGCTGGGTAGTTGTTGGGGAGTAAGAGTTTTTTGATTAGTAAATTTAACGAAGTTTGGTTGAGTGAAATCAATGTTATTGGTGTAAAAGTATTCACCCATGCCATCAAGCAGTAATTCTTGCCACCAAGAGAGTTGCTCTGGAGAGAGTGGCAGTGGCTGAATAACTATTTCTGGTGAGGCTGCTACTTTCCAATAGCTGAAGAGCTCAATCATCCCCATATTAAAAACCCAGTGGCTAATGATTTCTTGAGGTATATTGGCAAAGGTTTTTTTATCTAGGTTGGTGATGGTGATTTGGGGTTGAAAATTAATGGTTGGTTCCAACAAAAAATCAAAAGAAATAGTCAATGTCTGGTTACTAAATTGCCAGTCAAAGCTTTGGTAGATGAAGCGGGGGTGTTGTTTTCTTAATGATTCGAGAGTTTTCTCGGTTGGCATGCTTTTATTATACCTAGTCAGAGGAGATAAGGCTATTAACTGAAAGTTGGTTGAATAGAGTGGTTAGCACCAACGAAAATCATTCGGGTGCGTTGATTCTGGATACTTTTTATTTATTTATACTATTAATTGGTTTTTTAAATAAATTTTCTCAAAAAAAAAGCTACTCAAAACCAATAAAAAATTAGTTAAGTTAACAGTCAGCCAATAGTGACTTCGTGTTTTTTTCAATAAAAAAATTCGGGTTTATTGAATTTCAAAAAATGAAGATACGAATAAAAGACGAAGTATGAAAAAGTATGACACTTTTCTTAAAACTTAGATTGGGAAAACCATAGACTATTGATACAATAGGTAATGGAAGCTGATCTTTTTCGTACTCTTTTCAGTTTTAAAAAGTGAAAAATGAAGCAAAAAAACACAAAAAAGACTTATGAAACAGTCCTTTTTCTAGGTAAATCTCTTTTTAGCAAAGATGAGAGTCAACTGATAGAAAGCATTAGTGAAAAAATTATAAGGACTAAAAAAGTCATTAAGGTTTTCACCCCCAATCCAGAGCAGTTTGTTTTAGCTGCTGAAAATAAAGACTTCTCTCGACTTTTAGATCAAGCAGATATTTTATTGCCAGATGGGGTAGGGGTGGTGATTTTTAGTCAGTTAGCCGATAAATTAGTTGGTAAAAAAGGAGTTGAACGAAGGATCGCTGGAGTTGATATAGTAGAAAAATTACTAAAATTAGCCAGTGATCAATCCTGGAAAGTTTTGTTAGTTGGTGGCAGGGATTACCAACATAAGTTGCACCAGATTTCAGTATCAGGTTTGGCCACCGCCAAAAAACTCACCTTACTTTGGCAATCAGCTTACCAAAAGGTAGCTCAGCCGACGAAAGAGGAAGAACTTGCTTTAGTCAAACTAATCAAAAGGGAACAGCCAGACCTAGTGTTTGTGGCTTTTGGTGCGCCCTGGCAAGAAAAATGGATTGTAGACCATGAAGAACTATTAACAAGCAGTAAGGTTAAATTAGTAATGGCTGTTGGTGGATCATTTGATTTACTGTTGGGAAAATTAAAGCGGGCACCACTAGGGTTGAGAGTGATGGGCTTGGAATGGTTGTTTAGATTATGGCAAGAACCAAGTCGGTGGCGAAGACAGTTGAAATTAGCTAAGTTTATAAAATTGGCCATTATAGATTTGTTAAAGAAAAAATGATCTATTAATTTATATTAAAGTAGATTGGTTAATAGTAAAGTAGGCTAATAAAACAAACACTCCCGTTGGTAACGGGAGTATAAACGTCTATTTTTTTTAGAAACTAATCTTCGTCAGGAGTTTCTGCTGGATTAACACCTAGTAACCATAACACTGCTTCTTTTTTATAGCGACGGTCACCACGGGAGTTAATTCTGATTGCTGGAAGTTTGCCACGCTTACCCCAACGTTTGATGGTAAGAGGGGAAACTCTAAGTAGGTCTGCCACTTCACGAACTGTAAGTAAGTCTGGCAGGTTATTAATATCTAGCTTGGCGGCATCGTTGGCTCGGCCGGTTTTTTTGTCGTCCATCTCAGAGACGGTGGCAGATGCATCAGTCATGCAGATCCTTTCCTAAGTGTTAATACTGCATCCGCGGTGAATGGTGCAATATAGATCAGAATTTTTCAAATCTATATACCAAGGTAACAGAATAAACTGAACTGGGTCAATAGTGAATTTCAAACTAGGTCAAATATAAGCAGTTTTGCTTTTTAAAAAATATAAATAATGTTATTATCACCTTTGAGTTATGACTTTGAAGAATAAAAAAGTTTTAATCATTAATTCCGGAGGGATAAATAAAACGCACACTTTTGCTAAAGCAAAAGAGTTGGGGCTTGATCTCTACCTCTTGTTAACGGAACAAGACTTAATAGAGAAAAAATGGGTTTTAAACTACATTCCCAAAAAGAAAATAATTCTATCTAAGGATACTAATTTTGAAACTTTTATTGAGGATGTTTTGGTTTTTCAAGAAAAAAATGGTATCAAGTTTGATGGAGTAACTACGTTTGTTGAAGAATATACTTTTCAGGCAAGTTGTGTTGCTTCGGCATTAGACAAGACTTTTATTTCTCCGTCAGCGGTGATTAATAGCTCTTTTTATAAATATGTGATGAGAGAGAGATGTAAAGAAAAAGGAATCAAGACTCCTTACTATCATTTTTTTAAAACTCTCAAAGAACTTAAGTTGCTTTGCAAAAAACTCAAGTTTCCAGTGGTGATTAAGCCTCATGATGGCAATCATAGTTTGGCTGTAATAAAGATTAATAATCCCCAAAATCCTAGAGAAGTAACCAAAGCATTTAACCTGGCAAAAAATGAAATGAATCAGTATTTCTCTTATAGATTTGATGGTGATAATTTGTTTATTTTGGAAGAATTTATTGAAGGTTCTTTAATTTCTGTTGATGGAGTGATACAAAACCAAAAGCCAAAAATAGTTGGTTTTGCTGAATATTTTTTATCTCCGGACCCATTATTAGTGCCTGAATTTAATTTTATTCCTCCAGTGAGCGAACACATTTTAAAGAATAAACAAAAAATTTATGCAGAGACAAAAAAAATTTTAAAAGCACTGAATTTTGATAATTGTGGTTTTCATTGCGAAATGAAGGTTAATGGAGATCAAGTTATTTTAATAGAAGTTGGGGCAAGAATTGCTGGAGGGCCGATTGCTCAAGGTTATTATCGGGCCTATGGATTGGATTTAGCCAAAGCCGCATATCAACTGAGTTTAGGTGAACAAGTTGAGTTTAAAAAAACAAAGAACAACTGTGTAATGCAAAAAGCAGTTTTCACTTATGAAACCAGTCTTTTTAAAAAAGATTTCATCTATAAATTAAAAAAATATGATTATGTCAAAGATTTAGTTAAGTTTTATAAAGAAGGAGACTTAATTCGTATTTATGGTAATCAGGCTGAAGCTGTTTTTTACTATTGTGTTGAGGCTTCTAACCCAAAAAAACTAAATGACTATCTCAGTGAAATTGCAGACCTCAAGCTTTATGATTTTAAGCCAGTTGAAGTTGAGCAAAAAAAAAGTAAAGTAATTGCAGACCTAAAGAAAAAGAAAAATAAGCTAAAAAAAACTAAGATCGGTAAAGTGTTAAAGTTTGTGTCTGATGTTTGTAAAATTCCGTTTAACTATGAGTTAAAGGCTAATAAAGTAAAGAATATTTCTTGGTTTGATTTCTTTGAATAGCTTTGTTGTTGAAAAGGGTTATTTTTTTATGGAATTTTTTACTAAAATCAAAAAAATCAAGGCTGAAATTGAGCAGAAAGCTCAGGAGATTGTTGAAGAAAAATATAGAGAACGTATTAAAAATCACATATTTGCTAGGAATGCTCCTAAAAACAGTTTAGAAGCAAAAATTCTTGATGAACTATTAGCCGCTCACCAAGAATGGGAAGCAATCCCAATTTATGAATTTAGAAAGAAAAAACTAGCCAAGAAAAAACTTGATGAAGCCGCGGCAAAAGCTCTACAGGTTCATCAAGATTTTTTGGCCAGGGGAGAAAAATATGTTACTAGAAGAGGAAAAATAATAGCTTAATTATTCTTTTAGTTTGTTAAAGCAAAAACCCCGCTTTGCAGCGGGGTTTTCTTGTTGCTTAAGTTAAATTTGAATAAAGTAAATTACTTTAATTCAACGACACAACCAGCTTCTTCTAAGGTTTTCTTAGCAGCTTCTGCATCTTCTTTCTTAGCACCTTCCAAAACGGTTTTTGGAGCTGACTCGACGAAAGTCTTAGCTTCACCCAAACCTAATTCTGGTTTCAAGGTACGAACGGCTTTAATAGCCCCGATTTTGTTGGATCCGGCGTCTTTCAAAATAACGTCGAATTCATCTTTAACTTCGGTAGCGGCGGCTTCACCACCAGCGGCTGGCATAGCACCCATCATGACTGGGGCGGCAGCACTAACGCCGAATTTATCTTCTAAAGCTTTAACGAGTTCAGAAACTTCCATAAGGGAAAGTTCGGAAACAGCGCTAACGATTTTCTCCACTTTAGCGGAGAGTTGTTTTGTGTCTTCTGACATGTTTTTCCTTTTTATTTGTTAATTACTTTTTAATTAAGCTGTGGTCTCCAGTTTTTGTTGGAGAGCACGCAGAGCATATACAAGATCTCTTTGTCCAGCTTTAAGGACATTGACCAAGCCATAGGCTGGGCCTTGAAGTCTGACCACCAAAGTGGTGAGCAGTTCTTGCTTACCAGGTAGTTTGCTAAGAGCTTCAACTTCTTCAAAAGTTAAAACTTTATCTTCCATGAAACCCTGTTTGATCACCAATTTCTCGGTGTCTTGGTGGAACTTGAAAAGAGCTTTCAAGGCAGCCACAGGATCTTCAAAAGAGAAGACGATAGCATTCATACCAGTCAAAGAATCGGCTAGTTTGCCTTTTCCGACAGCAATATCGATGAGGGTGTTTTTGGTAACAAACATTTCGCCACCGGCAGCGGTTAAAGCAGCGCGGAGTTCGACTTGGTCGTTAACGGTAGTGCCCTGATATTCGACGATTACTGCTGACTGTGCCTGATCAAGTTTCTTTTTCAAGATCTCGATTTGCTCCAAGTTGTGTTGGTTTGGCATACAGCGAATACCTTCTACTACTTAATAATTTTCTTTCTTGTAGGGAAATAAGTTTTATTTCACCACAAGCCTTTTAAGGTGCGGTTTCTTATGCAGTGAAAGAAATGTAGAATGAGAAAAGAGGTAAAAAAGTCCAACAAAGCGGACGGTATTTTAAGCATCTCTCCTCGGTGTGACATTTCACCAACTTGTAGTTGGACACACTGTCTTAGGAAACAGAAACAAAATTATATCATGAAATTAACAAAAGTGAATACTTTCAAAAGGATGATTAGTTTACAAATGGTTTGGTTGTTATTTTTTACTCTTTTTTCTTTAATTTGTCCTACTAAAACTCAGGCTGCTGAGGACAGGGAATACCAAATTCAAGCTGTTCAAATTAACGCCAAAATTAACCCAGATGGTTCAATGGAGGTCAGTGAACAACGTACCTATGTTTTTTCTGGGGATTTCCGGTTTGCTTATCAGCGAATCAACAAACAACCCCAGCAAACAACTAACCCAGGCAGAACAGAGCCTTATCAAGTCAGAATTAAAAGTATTTGTGATGAACAAAATTGTTATCGATTTATTGATCCCGATAAAATTAACTTCGAAGATCGAAGGAGTAACCCTGCTGGGACTTTTACTACTTTTCAAGACGAAAAAGAAGTCTATTTGCAATGGCACTACTCAGCAATTGATAAGACCAAAGTTTTTACAGTTAACTATTTAGTCGATAATGCCGTGACTTTACATGATGATGTAGCTGAACTTTATTGGCAATTTATTGGTAACGAATGGGAAGTTGCTCAAAAAAATGTTTTGGTTAATCTGACTTTACCAGCTGGAATTAAAGGTGACGAAATTCAGGCTTGGTTGCATGGTGAACTCAGTGGCACAATTACAATTGTAGATGAAAAAACAGTGCAAATTACCGTACCAAGAGTTAACCCCGGAAAGATGACCGAAGCTAGGATTATTCTACCCAAAACAAGCTTTTTTGCTGGAGCTAAAGGCACTTTTTCTAGGGATAAGATCAACAAACAAGAAAACAAATTTATTGAAGAAACCAAATTGTGGCTGGGTAGAAATGAGATTTTTAGCAAAATTCAAAGCAGTTTGGCAGTTTTAGCTTGGATAGTTGGTTTGTGGTCATTTTTTAACTGGTTTTTTAATGATAGACAAAGAGTTCACAAAGCAAACCAGGCTGATCGGTTTTGGGAACCACCTAGTAATTTAGAGCCAGCTTCAGTTGAGCAAATAGTCAAACACAGCAAGAGTCTATCAACCAAAGCCTTTATCGCTACGGCCTTATCTTTAGTTCAAGATAAATTTGCCAAGATTATTCGCAGTGATGATAAGCAGGGTTTGTTGTTCAAAAAATATGAATATGGTTTTCAAAAACTTAAAAACAATAAACAACCAAGTGAGTTGCAAAAACTAGTTTTTAACTATTTATTCGAGCGAGCAGCCCAAGGACATGATATTTTGTGGTTTAAGGACTTAATTAAGTATAGTAAAAACCATCCCAGAAGTGGTTATCACCTAATTAAAGCTTTAGAAACTAAGGCTTTTACTAATAATAAAAAACAGGGACTGATTGATACTAAAAAAGGGCCAAGTTTTTTCAAGAAAATTTTACCTATTGTGCTGATTTTTGTTCTTGCGTTAGCTGTTCTAATTTTTCAAGTGGTTTGGCTCGGAGAGTACTTTACTCCAGCTGCTCTTTTTATTTTTATGTTTGGTTTAGCTCAACCAATGTTATTTTTAACAGTTTTCTGGGGGATTTTTGCCACTAAATTCAACTATACAGCCCAAGGCTTGAAAGAAGCTTCATTATGGCGGGCCTTTGCCAAACACATGAAGGATTATCGCAAAACAAAGGAGTATCCAATTGATTCAGTTATTCTTTGGGAAAAATATCTTGTTTACGGTACTTTGCTAGGTGTTTCTGCCAAAGCTCTTTCTCAGCTGCCAGTTAGTTTTGATCTCAATGATCCCACAATTACTGCTGTTTGGGTTGGTCATAGTCATACTCATGGTTTTTCTTCCTCTTTTGCTAGTTTTTCTAGTGCTTTGGATACTGCTTTGGGCTCATTTACAACCTCTTCAACTAAAAGTTTTGGAGCCAGTGGCACTGGTTCTAGTGGCGGATCATCTGGAGGTGGCGGTGGTGGCGGTGGCGGTGGCGGTGGGGGAGCCGGCTAAGGTTGATTTGGTATAATTAAGGTTTCTTAAAAAAATGGAAACTTTATTATGGAAAAATTTATAAATATTACTAAAAACATTAGTTCAGCTGATTGGTGGCAACAAAAGATCGAGCAAAGTATTCAAGATCAACCCAAGGATAATTGGAATTTATTATCTCGAATTGCAATTGATAAATTGAAGAATCGTCACCAACCAGAGCAAGAACAAGCCCCAGAATTTGAAGCACAGTTTAACCAATGGAAACTAGTGATTGAGGCTGATCATTACAAGTTGGCTAACCCGGATGAGACTGGTGACATTGATCGCTTTTATGCCATGGAAAATGGTAAATACGGTGAACCAATTATTACAGCCGAACCAACCTTAGCGTTTGCTTTACCAGAAGGAGTTAGTTTTACCGATGTCAAAGGAACACAAATTGCTAAGCCAGAAATGAAGATTGCTGGTGTGATTTGCCAAAATGCAGATGGTTCTGTAGCTCACCGTTTTAGTTTGAGTGGTAAGGGTGAGCGGGTAATTGAACAGACTGAGGATGGTTTGTTAATTAACGGTGAGAGGTGGTACTTAAAAACTCTTTTTTCTAAAGATAAAAACAGAATTAAAAACTACGATGCTTATTATGTTTTGGAAAAGCCTGCGACAGTTGAAGTTAGTGAATTACAAGATATTAACTTTGTTGCCAGTGGTGAATTTATTGACCAAGAGAAACCAGAGTCTTGGCAAGAACTTTTAAAAGATAGTACTGATTTAAAAAGACTGGCCAAGCAACTTCATAAGCGTTTAAAAAGAAAATTTGAAGCACTTGATCCAGAAAATCGGCCAAAAGCAGAGTACAAAGTTAATCAATGGACATTTAAAGTTTGGGAAGATAAGTATGAAATTGTTAACTTAGCTCCAGAAGGGATCGAAGTTTTTTACAAGGTAATTAAGGGTAAATATGGTGAGCCAATTATAGTGGCGGAGCCTGATAAAGCTTTTGCTGTTCCAGATAAAGAGACTTTTGTTAATGTTAAAGGTGAGGAAATAGCTCGGCCACCAGAAGATATTTCTGGCATTATTTGTCAGGAGGAAGATGGCTCCGTGGCCCATCGTTTTAGTTTGTCTAATCCCAAAACTCCTCAGTTCAAAGTAACTAAAGATGGCTTGGTTTTATTTTTGAAAGACGAAGCTGGTAAAGTAACTAAAGAGCGTTGGTATTTACACACGCTTTTTGCCAAAGATAGTAAAAGAGTTAAGAACTATGATGGTTACTATAGTCGTAGAAAGCCAAAACAAATTAAAATGTTAGAGCTTCAAGATCTAGACTTTTCAAAAAAAACCAATTAGTTTTTTGTTTTTTTTAAAAGTTGGGTTATAATCACGTGTAATGATACTTAGTGCTTTTGTTACCACCATCACAACTACAACCCTTGGCTAGGGTGTGTTGTGTGTGGCTGATAAAAGACATGACACCCCTTGCAAGAGGGGTTTTTTAGTATCAAAAAACAGTTAAAAGCAAGTACAATAACATAGTTGCAACAACAACTTGAAGAAAAGGAAATATGGATAAAAAATCAGCTGATCAATTATGGAAACTGAGACATTCAGCAGAACACGTTTTGACTTTGGCCATGCACCAACTTTACAGCCAAGATAAAGTGATCATGGCGATGGGGCCAGCTACTGATGAGGGTTTTTATTTTGATTTTGATGTGACCGGTGATTTGAAAATTAGTGAGGCTGATTTTCCCAAGATCGAAAAACAAATGAAGAAGCTTATTCAACTCAATTTTTTGATGAAGCGAGTAGAAGTGTCTGTAGCAACAGCTAGAAAATTGTTTGCTGATAATCCATTCAAACAAGAATGGTTAGATGAAATTGAAGGTGATAAACAACCAGTGACGGTTTATTTAACTGGGACTAAGGATCAAGTTGAAGCCGATGAAGTTAGTTTAAAAACTGGTGGAGTAGAAATTAAATCAGCTTTTGTTGATCTTTGTAGTGGCCCTCATGTTGAAAAAATCGGTGAAATCAAAGCTTTCAAACTTTTGAGTGTGGCTGGTGCTTATTGGCGAGGAGATGAAAAGAATAAAATGCTGACCAGAATCTATGGGACAGCTTTTGCTTCCCAAACTGAATTGGATGTTTATATTAATAAACTAGAAGAAGCTAAGAAACGTGATCATCGTAAATTAGGAAAAACTTTAGATTTATTTACTTTTTCTGATTTAGTTGGTCCTGGTTTACCACTCTGGACGCCAAAAGGCACCCAAATGAGAGTCTTGCTTGATGATTTTGTGTGGTCATTACGAAAAGCCCGTGGTTACTCAAAGGTAGAGATCCCTCATATTACCAAGAAAGATCTTTATCAAACCAGTGGTCATTGGGATAAGTTTGGTGATGAACTATTCAGGATGGTGACACGGGAGGGTCATGAATTTGTGATGAAACCGATGAATTGTCCTCATCACACTCAAATCTTTGCTCGTAAGCAGATGAGTTACCGTGAAATGCCCCAACGTTATGCTAATACCACTATGGTTTATCGTGATGAGCAAACCGGAGAATTGAACGGCTTATCACGCGTCAGAGCTATCACTCAAGATGACTCTCATGTTTTTTGTCGACCCAATCAAGTTAAAGATGAAGCTAATGCAGTTTGGGACATTGTTGAGAAGTTTTACGGGGCTTTTGGTTTTGACTTGCAGGTGAGGCTGTCACTCCACGATCCCAATGAACCAGCTAAATACCTCGGCGGAGAAGAACGTTGGGCTAGCGCAGAACAAACCTTAAGAGAACTAGCTAGATTTAGAGGCAAAGAAGCCGTCGAAGCTGTTGGTGAGGCTGCTTTTTATGGTCCAAAGATTGATTTTATGGCTTTTGATTCTTTGGGTCGAGAATGGCAAGTAGCTACGATTCAGTTGGATTTTAATATGCCTGAAAGATTTGATCTAGCTTGTATCAATGAACAGGGTGAGAAAGAGCGAGTGGTGATGTTACATGTAGCCATCATGGGTTCGATCGAAAGATTCTTGTCAATTTTAATTGAACACTATGGTGGAGCATTTCCATTTTGGTTATCACCAGTTCAAGTAAAAATACTACCAATTGCAGACAGACATTTAGACTTTGTCAAAGAACTACAAGCTAAATTAGAAGAACTTGATATTAGGGTAGAGGTAGATGATCGTAGTGATCGGTTACCAGCCAAAATTAGAGCAGCCCAACTGGAAAAAATCCCTCAGATGTTGGTGATTGGTGACCAAGAGGTTGAAGCTAATAAGGTTAATCTTCGGGTTCGTGAAGGGGAACAAGAAAGTTTATCGGTTGAAGGTTATTTGGAACAAGTAAAACAACTAATTGAAGAAAAAAGTTCTTAAAAAGACCAGTAGTTATTTTTGATTTTTTTCTCTAGGTAAGAATAAATAGCTTTTTTAATTGTTTGGTGACCTTCTTCATTGGGATGACTATCTGGGAGTGTTTGTTTAAGTTCATTTATGTCAGGAACAATGTCCTTAATTAAAACTTCTGGATAGTTTGTTCTTCTGAATTTTATCAATCTGTGGATAGTGCTTTCATAATGAGTTGGTTGTTGAAATGTAAAAAAAATGATTTTTGTTTTATCAGGGAAAAACTCAAAAAAATCATCTAAATAAAGATTGAAAAATTCATTTAGTTTTTCTTCACTACCATATTTTTCCATTAATTTTTTTTGAGCTTTTTCCCAACACTGCAACTCAGTTTTTTTCATTATCACTTCACTATCTTTTCCATTTTTTTTCTCACAATCATCAATAAAAAATTTTGTTTCTTCTGTATTTCTAATAAAACCAGAGCCAGACTCAAACCAAATAACTAAATCTGGTTGATATTTATTACCATGGGTTTTATATCTTTCAACAATATAAGGAATATCATAGCCAGGCATTCCCAGATTAATTACTTCGAATTTAATTTCTGAGTTACTTAATCTTTCATTGAGTTCATCTTCCAATAATTCGGTCCAGTTTTTTTCTGTAGGAACATATTGTCCGTAGGTGAATGAATCACCCAAAGTGATAATGCGAAAAATGTTTTTTTCTTGGTTAATTGAGTAATCAAATCTATCATTTAGGCCATCTTTGTTGTGATTGTAGGTAACTGAATAACTCAGCCAACTTGGTTGAACGGTATGTTTTATGTCTTTTTCTAATTCATAAAAGTAAACAAAATTTTCTTTTTTAGGGAAAGTTAGACTTTCTTTTTCAATCAGAGTGATATGTTGAGGCTTTTTACTGATTTGATGTTTATAGAAAAAATATAACCCAAAGATACCACCAATGATTTCTAAAGCAACTATTAGGTAGAGAAAAATCTTTTTTTGAGATAGTTTCACTATTTCTTTCTACAAATAAATTGATCAATGACCAAATAGTCTATATCGGTGTGTAAAAAGCAGTTTATAGCATCTTTGGGGCTACAAACGATTGGTTCTCCGCGGACATTAAATGAAGTATTAATGATAATCGGCACTTGAGTTAGTTTTTCGTATTCTTCAATAAGAGAGTAGTACCAGGGATTGTCTTTTTTGGTTAAAGTTTGGAGCCTACCACTACCATCAACATGAACAACTGCAGGAACTTGTTTATAGCCAATATTTTTAAAAGGGTAGACCATGAGCATATATCTGGCAGAAACAGGCAAGTTTTGATCTGCTTCGAAGTATTTATTAATGTGGTCTTCCAAGATTACCGGGGCAAAAGGACGGAAAAGCTCTCTGTGTTTAACCTTTTTATTAATAATATCTCTCATCTTAATATTTGTGGCAGAAGCCAAAATACTTCTGTTACCTAGAGCCCTTGGACCCCATTCCATTTTTCCTTGAAACCAGCCAATGATTTTTTGCTTTTTTAGTTTTTTTGCAACACTTTTAATCAACTTGTCCTTATTTGGATAAAAGGTGTAAGCAATATTCATTTTTTTGAGAGTTTTTTGTACATCATACCAAGCATATTCTGGTCCCAAATATGGAGTGAATTTTTTCCATTGAATGAGGTGTTTGTCTTTTTGAGCGGCCAAATAAAGGGCTGCTCCCATGGCCCCACCAGCATCACCAGGATCAGGCGGGATATACAACCTTTTAAATGGAGTTGATGTAAGTATTTTTCCATTCAAGACAGAATTTAAGGCAACTCCGCCAGATAAACAAAGATTCGATAACTTGTATTTTTTATAAGCTTGGTTCAGCAGATTAATCACTATTTCTTCAAGTTTTTTTTGCAGTGAAGCAGCAATGTCTTGGTGATACTTGTAAGCATGACTCTCTGGTTTTCTAGGCTTATGACCAAATAGCTTAACAAGTTTTTTGGAGTACATTTTTTTATTGGACCAATCAAAATCAAAGTATTTTTGATTTAGCTGGTAGCTACCATCAGGAAATTGAGTTATCAATTGATCAAATTTATCCATGTATTTATCTGGATTTCCATAAGCAGCTAAACCCATTACCTTATATTCAGCATCATTGGCAGAAAAACCAAGATAAGTAGTAAGAGTGCTATAAAGTAAGCCAAGAGAGTGAGGAAAATTAATTTCTTGGTCAATTTTAATATTTTTGTTTTTGCCAACTCCCAATGTGGTAGTTGCCCATTCTCCAACACCATCAATGGTTAAGATTATAGATTTTTCAAATCCTGATAAATAGTAAGTACTAGCAGCGTGAGACAAGTGGTGTGATGAGTAATATATTTTTCCATAGTAATTTAGTTTTTCTTTCAAAATTTTTTCTATTCTAAGTTTTTGATCAAACCATTGAGGAATTGATTCTATAGCAGCCGGAAGACTTTTAGGAAAATTTTCTAAATGTTGATGAATTATTCTTTCAAATTTAATAATGGGTTTTTCATAAAAAACTATGGCGTCTAGCTCATTAATTGATTTTTTAAATTCTTTTAAGCAATAGTCAATAGCTTTAAAAGGAAAACTATTATCATGTTTTTTTCTAGTGAACCTCTCTTCGGCAACAGCCGCTTTGATTAATCCATCTGTTATTAAGCAGGCTGCCGAATCATGGTAATAACAAGAAATTCCAAGAATATTCATATTAATATTGTTTTTCCAGGCTAAAGTTACTCGATTTTTTCCAAGCAGAAGCTGAAAATGACTTTTCTAAAAATTTCTTTCTAAAAATAACTGCAAAAATTTTGGTGGAACCAATCCCCAGAAAGTAAAAAGCCAGTGAGGAAACAATATTTAGTATTTTAAATACTATTAACTGGATATTTTTTATGACTATTTTTATTTTTGTCAAAAAGATCATGTTACTAAAATATCATATAAATAAAAGGGCTCACTGCATTAGATGATGAAAAAACAATTAACAAACCAAAGATGGTAAAAATAATTACTGGTGGAATAAGCCACCATTTTTTGTTTTCCATTAAAAAAGACCACAAATCTTTAAACATATCTAACTTTTTTTACTTAAATTGTTTTTTCACTTCTTCTTCTGTGACTTCGTTTTTCTTGACCGACAAACTACCCAGTACCACTTTATCTAGAGTAAAAGGAGACAAAAGAGAGATAACCTCAAGGGTAAAAATCGATAACTCAAAGGCACTGGGAATTTGGTTAGTAATAAAAAATGCACCTAAGCCAACCAAAGTAGCGGTAAATAGAGAGTCTTTAAACATTTGTTTTTGAGTTTTTTCAATAATCTTGGTTGGGATGCCTAGTTTTTCTGCTAAAGCGCCTTTCCTCACAATTCTAGGGATGCCATGCCACATCATAGTAATAAAAGTGGCAATTGCTGTTACGGTATTAAAAGTTCTGTTGGGAATAGAAACATCACCACTGAAAATATTAATTTGCCACTCCACAGGGAAACTTCTAACCAAAAACCAAGCCATCAACATGAATAAGAGTAGATAGCCAGTCGTGTATTTATTGATTTTTTCGGTAACTTCGTTGAATTTTTGTTCTTCTTGGGTTTGTTCTGCTGGATCAACTACCGGTTTGTTTTTACTAGCTCTTTTGAAGATAATAACAATCAATTGGATTACTACTAAGGCAATCCAAACTGGAACAACCACTTTCCAGCCAAAATCAACAGTTTCAGTAACATAAGGATAGGGAATTTTAAACCAAGTATCTTGGATGGGGTAATTTGGATATTCAACCCAGCTGTAAAGGTGATTGGGATTGATTTTATTAGCGTAAAAGTCTGTTAAGAACAATCGACCAAGTGAAACATATGAGACAATCTGCATGACAAAATCAACGGCATAGAATAAAAAAGTTGGATTACCTTGACGGAATTTTTTCTTTAAAACAAAAGTTTGTTCTGAATCTTTTTTAAGTTTTTCTACTGTGTGTTGAAACTCTTGAATATTATTTGATTTGGCAATTCTAATTACTCTGAATGGGATCATTAATAATGTTTGAAAAACACCCAGCATCATCACCGAAATCCACATTCTATTGGTGAATGAGTAAAAGAAAAACAAAAAGCTAGCATAGAATTGATGCAAAATTCCAGAGAAAAAAGCATAAACTAGAAAAATAATTGCCAAAGCAGAAGCGATCGTACCCAGAGAGGGAATTTTAATAAAGTTGCTAACTTTATTATCTTGAGAAATGTTTGAAGTCATTGTTTCTGGGTTGTTCATAATCTAGGTAACAGCCATTGTACCCGGAGTTAGGCAGGCTGTCACTTTGTAAGGACTAATAAGATCATGCCTAAAATAACCACTCCTACTCCAAGTAGTTTTCTAATTTTTAGCTCATCTTTAAAAATCAACCCAGACAATAAAGTAACGGCGGCAATCGATGAGGCATTGAGCGCATTAACGTAACCAATATTGGGAGTTAGCTGATAGGCTAGTTGCATAAAGTAGTTAAATCCGGCACCAAAAATGCCAATGGTTATCAATGTAAGTAGTTGTTTTTTTGTAATTTTTAAGCTTACTTTTTTTTGATAAATTTCAACAAAAATGATTCCAGAAACGATAATCATGGAGTAAATTAATCTACCCAAAATGGAAACTCCCAAATCTAGTAAGTATTTTGAAGTTAGGGCTAACATACCCCAGCAAAAAAAAGCTCCTAAAGCTAACCAGAACCAGGTGAGATTATTCTGTTCTTGGTTATTTTTTTTCTTTTCAACCATAATTAAGGCAGAGCCAACAATAATTAAACCAATAGCTAGAGCAGCTTTTATTGAGAGTGGTGAGCTGAAAAGAAAGATAGCGGCTAGAGTGGTAAAAACTACATAACTTTTGGAAACAACCAAACTGAAGCCGGGGTTTGGAGCCAATTCAATACTCTTCAATGATAGTTTATTGCCCAAGTAAGAAAAGAAAATTGACATGATTATGATCACTAACAGTTGATAACCAGTGACATTAAGAGTTTCTAGCTGTTTGGCAGAGATTCCTAAATAAATTATGACAGGGATCAAAAACATAGCTAAATTCTTGAAAGAGTTATCTATGTTTTGGTTATTAGCCAACCTCACGAATAAGTAGGTAATGACTGAGGATAGGAACATTAGTCCACTAGCGATTATCCAGTTCATATAAAAAGTAAGCCTTATTGTTAACTTCACCGATTTTTTTAAAACCAAATTTTTGATAAAGATTTGTAGCAGTTTGATTGCTAAGTTGAGTGCTTAACCAAACTGGTTGATGAGGAAATTGTTTCAAGAACTTTTTGAAAGCAGTTTGCATAAATGGGAGTGCCAAACCATTGCCCCGGTGAAACTGATAAATTCTAATTCCAAAGGTCCAATTACTAGTAGAATATTTATCTTTTAGTATTTTGGGCAACTCCAAGTTTTCAAACCAAATGATTCCGGCTAAATGATTTCGATTTTTAATAGGGGAAAGAGTAAAAAAGTATTTTGAAGCTTTTTTTAACCACTTTTGAGCGTTTTCCAGAGAAGAAAACCGTTGAGTATCAGAAGTGTGATCTATAATCTGTTGATCAGTATGGGCAAACTCAATCATTTGTAATAAAAACCCACCATTTAATTCATTACCAACAAGATATTCGTCTTTATTTTTTCCGACAATATAATTATAAATATTTGTCACTGGTCTATTGTACTTCAATTTTTTCTCTTTTCAGGTCGAAGGTGTTATTTGATCCAACATAAGTAAGTTTTTTATAAAAAAAGCCACCGATTTTAAACGGTGGCTTTCAATGTCAATTAAATTAAAACAATTTAAACAGTTTCTAAATCAACTTTAACACCCGGACTCATTGAGGCTGAGAGTGCTAATCTAACGAGTTTAGTTTTTATTGGTTTTACTAAAGCTTCAATATTTTCTTTAATGTCTTTACTATCCATTGAGACTTTACCAACAGAAACGTGCATTAATGGAGCTTTTCTTTCGGTTTTGATTAACATTTTTCCAGCAGACAACTCTTTAATAGCTCTTTCTGGATTGGAAGTTAAAGTACCATTTTTGGGATTTGGCATTAAACCCTTTGGACCTAAAACTCTAGCAAACTTGGCTAATTTGGGCATAAAATCTGGGGAACTAATCAAAATATCAAAATTAATATTACCTGCTTCAATATCTTTTAAGACTTCATCACTAGCGATTACTACTTTTTTGCTTTGTCCTGTTTGGTGGGGCAAAGTAACCTCGGCAGTAACGCCGGCCTCTTTAACCATTAGTTCAGCAGAAATAGTGCCAGCAAAAGAACTGTAAGAAAGTTGTTTGACCAATTCAATAGCTGCCAAAAGATCATATTTTTTGGTTTTATCGACTTTAGATTTAACAGCTACGTATTTTTTGCTGTGAGTTCTAGTTTTAGTTTTTGTTGTTATTTTTTTGTCAGCCTGATCAGGAGCCTCGACGACTTTGACTTCAGTTTCTTGGCTAGACATGTCTACATTTTTTGTGCTACCCATAGTTTTATTCCTTTATCTGAATTCCCATACTTCTAGCAGCGCCTTTAACAGAGTTAATAGCACTATCAATACTATTGGTATTGAGGTCTGGAAGTTTTTCTTGAGCAATTTCTCTTACTTGATCCATAGTTAAAGTGCCAGCAGATTCTCTGCTTGGGTTACTGCTACCCTTTTTAAGATTAAGGGTTTTCTTAATCATGTCAGAAACTGGAGGTAGTTTTAAAACAAAAGTAAATGATTTATCTTGATAAACAGTGATTTCTGCAGGAATAACCTGACCACGCTTATCTTTGGTAGCATCATTATATTGTTTTAAAAAGTCCATCATGTTAATCCCAGTTTGACCAAGAGCTGGACCAACTGGAGGAGCAGGAGTGGCACTACCACCCTGTAGATTGAGCTTTAAAACTTGTTGTACTTTTTTTGCCATATTTTCCTTATTATAGATTCGCTATTCTAACACAGCAGTCTAGACTTTCTGTACTTGTAAGAAGTCCATTTCCACTGGTGTTTCACGACCGAAGATGTTAATCAAGACCTTAACTTGGCCTTTTTCTTCATCAATGGAGTCAACCGTACCCAAAAATTCAGCAAATGGACCATCGGTAATCTTGACGGCTTCACCTTCAACAAAGTCTGCTTTGAATTGAGGCTCTGCTTGATCCATATATTTTTGGATAGCTTCTACTTCATGTCTTGGTAGTGGAGTTGGTTTACTACTCATCCCTACAAAGCCTGTGACACCTTGAGTAGTTCTAACTGCCAACCAAGCATCATCGGTCATTTCCATTTGGACCAACATATAACCTGGAAAGATTTTTTCTCTCACGGTTTTGCGTTGGCCACGCTTGATTTGAATTTTTTCTTGACTTGGAATCAAGACGGTTAAGATTTTATTGGTCAAATGTAGAGTTTGAGCACGTTGCTTCAATGCCTCAGCCACTTTTTTTTCGTGACCAGAATAAGCATGAACGACGTACCAACGAGCTTTTTTGTTCTCTTCTTCAGAGATACGAACCAAGTTGGGTGATTCCACCTTAACTTCTTGTTCCTCTGGAGGAATCAAATTCTTATCTTCTGGTTGTTGTGTGTTATCTGTCATATTTTTACCTTAGTACAATAGCCATTAATCTGGCAAAAACGTAATCTAGCCCGCCTATATATAAAGCTGCAACTAGGGAGACTACTACCACCAAGAAAGTCTTGTTATAAGTTTGTTCCTTGGTTGGCCAAGAAACCTTCTTGATTTCTTGGATTACCTCTCTGAAGTATTGGAGAAGTCGTTGCATAGACAGAACATTCTATCAGAAAACAGCTTTTTTTTCAGAGGGAATTTTAAATATTTTCTTATTTTGGAAATAACTGGTTATTAAGAGATTCGCCGCCATACCTTTGCCAACCATTTAGATATATAAATTTGAATCTATAAATGGCTCGAGTATTTATGGATTTTTTATTGATATGGCTTTGTATTTTACTTGTTTTTTAAGAAAAAAGGAAAGATTTTTGATGATGTAGTATACTGTCACTACCTCTTTCATTAAGAAAGAGTTTTTCTTCTGGTAGAGAAGATTAGTAATAAGAAATAATAAGGACAAACAATGCTTTCAGCAAACAAAAAAGTGCGTAAAGCAATCATTACCGACGCTGGTTTTGCTAGCAGGTATTTGCCCATTACCAAAACAGTACCTAAAGCGATGCTTCCTTTGGGTAATAGACCCATCATGCAGATTGTAATTGAGGAATGTGTAGAGGCTGGGATTGAAGAAATCATTATTGTGGCTACTCCAGAGGGTAAGCCAATTTATGAAGATTACTTCAACAACAATGTTAATCGTATCAGAAAACAACTTTCAGCTCAGGGAAAAGAAGATCGTTATGCTTCTGTCCAGGAAGTTTTAGATTTTCCTAAAATCATCGTAATTACTCAAGACCCAAGCTTACCTTACGGTAACGGTTCACCAATTGCTTCAGCCAGAGCTTTTGTTGAAGGTGAAGAGGCTTTTCTTGCTTTGTACAGTGATGATGTGGTGTTTGGTAAACCAGGATCAGCTAGAACGCTAGTTGATACTTATGAGAAATACTCTAGTGCTGATGCAGTTATTATGGTTGAGGATTTACCAAGAGATCAAATCAGTAAGTATGCGGCTGTTTCATTGAAAGATAATGAGTATCGAGAAAATCAAGAAAATATATTGGTTGGAATTGTTGAAAAGCCAAAAGCAGAAGAAGCACCAACAACTTTAGCCTCATATGGACGGTATTTACTCACTCCTAAAATCTTTAAATATTTAGATGCAGGTAATACTGGTAAAGATGGAGAACTTTGGACTGCAGACGCAATTGGTCATTTGAACAAGGATGGTGGGAAGGTTTTAGTAGCTAAAAACTCAACCAAATGGATGACTACTGGTGACCCAGAAAATTACTTTAAAGCACATTTAAAATATGTGCTTGATTATGAAGACTATGGTCCCAAGGTAGTAGGATGGTTGCAAGAACTAACAGATAAAAGTTAGAATAAATACAGCAATTTAGCCACCCCGAAGATATAATCGGTTGGGGTGGGTTTTTTTGTTTCTACCTCTGGAATTGAACTTGTTGTTGTCACTATTTTGTAGTATCTTTATTAGTAGAACCTTAACAATCCTGCGGGAGGGGAGAGAACCAAAAAATTTCTCAACAGCTTGTTTAAGGGCTTATGAGGCGTATTGGGGCTTCGTGGAGTTTCAGTCACTCTGCCCACCTTGGTTTTACCGGGGAAAACTGTTCTCCCCCTCGCGCTGGGTTGTTAAGGCAAAAAACTTATTTATAAAGAGTTTTAAGTTATTACTTGTTCGTTTCCTATTTATTCATATAATATACAGATCTCTGTGGGTCTTTTTTTGAGGTACAATATAGAGATTGAAATGCCTTTGTAGCTCAGGTGGCAGAGCGCAGTCTTGGTAAGACTGAGGTCTCGGGTTCGAACCCCGACAAAGGCTCAAGAATTAGTTATGCCAAGGTACTGAAGTGGTCAAACAGGGCAGTCTGTAAAACTGCTGGCTTTCGCCTTCGTAGGTTCGAATCCTTCCCTTGGCACATTGTTTTAAAAATCACCATTGGTGATTTTTAAAATAATATAAAGGTGGGATGAGAAGTTTATACTGCCTCAAGCGAGCCCTATATTTTTAAAGTATAGAACGAGCCTGAGTCAGTGAATCCTTCCCTTGGCACATGATTGGCTCTCATTAGAGCCGACTCTACCGCCAACTTAGCTCAGTTGGTAGAGCAACGGTTTTGTAAACCGTAGGTCGTGGGTTCGAGTCCCACAGTTGGCTCAGAATTAGGTTGTGATATAATACCTGCCTAGCAAATTCAGAGGAGATATATGGCAAAAAAGAAAAAAGGACCAAGACAGATTGCAGGTTTGCAATGTACCGTGTGTAAACACTTTGGTTATGTGACCGAATACAATAAAAACAATGACATTTTAAAGAAGCAATCAGAAGGTCAAGGAACATTTCCTATCAATAAATACTGTAATGTATGTAGAAAACATACTGAACACAAAATGATGAAAAAACTCAAATAAGAGTTGTTAAATTGTTAATCTAAACCCCGCCAAATGGCGGGGTTTTTAGTTTTATTTTAGTTTTGCGGCTGTTTTTAAGATATTTTTGGCACCAACCATAAAGTATTGGTCATGTTTTTCAATCGTTCTAGCCAAATGTTGAGCGTGTTGAATCCAGGCTGATTTTGTTGGAGTGGCGTGAGTAATTTTTTCCAGTTGTTTAACAATCTGTTCAACATTTGCTTCTTGTGCTACTTCATGACCTTGAAACTTAACTTTAATATTGTGTTCCCATTCACCCCACTCAGCCAAAGTTAGCAACGCAGCTCCACTAGCCACAGCATCATAAGCCATATCTCCAGAAGGTTTACTAATAAATAGATCTGCCCAAGGGAAACCGTACGCAATGAGTAGTTCGTTAGCATCAATTATTTGCGGATGATAAAGGATTCTCAGTGGTTGAGTAAAATGTTTATATAATTCTGGTTTTAGAGCGACTTTCTTACCTATCTCAAACTGAGCCGGATCGACAGGATTGATTTCTGCATAATTAACTTCTTCTCTCCTGGCTAGATCAATAACCATGTTTTTGATATCTGCTTGAGTGCCTGCATAAACTACCAATTCAAATCTAGGTTGATCTTTTTTCAATTCTGGTAAAAGTTGTGTCAAGATTTGTTTGATTTCTGGCTTATTAGTACCTAAACCACCAGTAGTTAGACAAATTCTAAGTGGCTTTTTGTTATTCCAGGGAGATTTGTGGTTTCTGGACTCAATTACTCTGGGATCAATTGGAGGACCAGTGACAATCACTCTTTTAGGATTGGCTGTTTTACCTAGTTTTTCGGCTTTTTCCAGGAATTCTTGTTTAGTTTTTTCGTCAAAAACTCCATAGAAAGCATGTTCTTTATCACAATTAGCCAGGTAGTCTTCTCTGACGTGAGGGTCGGTAATCATTTGAAAAACAGTTTTTCCTTTATCTAAAAGAATATTTCCAGCAGCAATGTGGAAAGACAGAATCGGCTTATTAATATCTTTAGTCAAAGTGATTAATGGTTGTCTAATGCTTTCCAAAATAGGTAGTTTTTGGCGACCGAATTTATCGACAAAGTCTTTAAGTTTTTTTAGCAAAGGAAAGCGAGCCAAGATTTTACCGATTGTTTCAGTAATAATAATAGTTTTCCAGTTTTGGTTGGTCACATAATTTGTAGGATCAACAATCCAAGCCTGATGAGGGTCTAGTTTGTTCTTCCAGGCCTCTACTGCTACACCAATGGTCATTGAGTAATGGGCTCTGGAGAGGACAATATCTCTAGTAAGATCATTTTCTTTAAGTTGGTGAAGGCCTTTAAGGTCTTCACGATAAGTTCCAGAAACAGTAATGAAAGGAAATTTAGTTTTGGCTAAATATTTTCTATCTAATTTCTTGGTTTTTCTGAGAGAACTATTCAGCATGGGCATATATATTAGCCTAGATGTTTTTTGGTTTTGAGGCAAGAGTGAGAGTAAATTTCTCCTTAATCTTAGTGATTTTCAGTTATAATAAGGCTCTACTTAGTTAGGGCCATGATGTAGTTGGTAGCATGAAGGTCTCCAAAACCTTTCGCCGGGGTTCAAGTCCTCGTGGCCCTGCAAATACAAAAAATTTCAGCCTTGCTATAATATTCTTTTAAAGGAGGTTTGTTATGGCAGAAACCAAACCAGATAGAACGGCTGTTTTTACAGCCATCGACTCAACGAGACCGATTTTAGGGGAGAATTGGCGACAATATTGGTTAAAAGTTTTGAAACCAGAAGTTATTACGGCTTATTTGCTTTACAAAGGTGAGGCCGACGAACCAGTAACTGGTGAAAACTAAATTTTTTTATTTTGATATAGAAATTTACTTTTTTGTATATATAATTTCTCTGAATGTCGATTGAGATTGATGGAAAAACCATTTCGGCGGCAGTTTTTGATTTTAACGGTACTTTTTACGTTCCCAATAAAGAATTTCAAAAGAAAGTTTGGAAAGATGCCAGATTAAGATTGGTACAAAAAACCTTTGAGGCAGAAGGTAAAACCAGTGTTAATGGCATGGTTTTTGGTCGAAGATTACAAGATTTTGTTGATGAGGCTTTGGTTAATGGTTGGCGAGTTACTTTTAAAAAATATGGAGGAAATGATGAAGAGTTTGATGCCATTATTAATGATGTAAATTTAGCTGAATATTTGCAATTTGACCAACAGCTAGCTGATTTTATTCAGGAACTAATGCAGCATGTACCTGTTTATTTATTTTCTTCGTCCGCCATGGATAGAGTTTTTAAGGCTTTGGAAGCAGTTGTTGGTGAATTGGCCCATGAATTAGAGAACAATATTCTTTCTGGAGACAAGATGAAAAAAGCTAGAAAACCACAGCGGGCTGCCTATGAAGAAATGGCTGAACGGCTAGCAATTAATCCACAAGAGACTATCTATGTTGATAATAACTGGCGGGAAGCTGATGTTGCAGCAGAGCTTGGTTTTTTAACTTTTTTAGTTGATCCAGAGTTAGAGGGAATTATGAACAACCATATAGTGATCAAACACCTGGCTGAAATGAGAAAATATCTAGTTGTAAAACCAGAGTAGTATTAATTTCCTAGATTCTGTTATATTTATTGTCAGTATTTTGTTTATACAGAATGGATATTTTCAATGTCTGAAAGCCAAACCCCAGCCATGAACATGACCCCACCTCCGGTGCCTGATGATTTAAATCAGGAAATTTCTCAAGGCAATCCTTTGTTTAGTAAATTCAAAAATCTCAAACGTGTTCTTGGTGGAGTTTTGGGGGTAGTTCTCTTGGCTTTTGCTGGCTATTGGGTTTATGCTAACTATTTCATGCCTCCAGAGAGAATGATCAAAGAAGCCTTTGAAAAAATGGATGTTGATTCAATTAAGCTAGGTTTTGAAGCAGAAGCAGAAGGAGTAACTGTTTCTGGAATGATGATTGCTCATGAAGAGGATTTTTCACAAATGGATTTTAAAATTGGTCTTGAAGAAGAAGGAGTTTGGCATGAATTTGACTTAAATTTTATCGTTGACATAGATGATGTTTATTTTCAAATGAATTATTCGTTGATGGAAGCTATACTCTCCCAGGCTGATTTAATGGTTCCTGGAATTAGTTCTACCCAGACTTATGCTTTACTAAAGCCTGTTATCACCGGAAAATCATGGTTGCATATGTTGGTGCCAGCAGAAGATCAAGTTACTACAGATCCAGAAGAATATGCAGCAGAATATGAAAAATTTGGTGAGAAACTGGCAGCTGCTCTAGTCATTAAAGACTTTCAAAAAAAAGTTCAAGTGAGTGGTGAAAAATACAATGTCATTTCTCTTGGAGTGGAAAAAGAGAAGCTTTTGGAGGCAATCGACGAGTTAAAGAATTTGGATCTTAGTACTGAGGTCTCTGATATTAATAACTTTAAAAAAGCTATTGAAGACATGGGAGAGTTAAAAGAGACCTTGGCGGTTGTTTATCTAGATATGGATGGTTACCTCCGCATGGTGGATTTATATGCTCCTCAAGGTACTAGTGAATCATTCCAAGAGGTTATTGAACAAGAATCTCAGGCTAAATCTCCGTTAATGGCTCAGCTTTCCCAACTGACCAGTTATTTTCAACCAGACAAAGGGGTTAAAGAAGGTGAATCTGTTAAGTTTATGACGATTACTTTTGATGATTACGGTTCCGCAGCTAAAGTGGTAGCCCCATACCCAGTGGTTGAGTGGGATCAGGTCTTAACTTACATTGAGTCTGAAATGGCTCCATTGATGTACCAATATATGATGATGCAACAACAAACTCAGCCTAGAATGAATCAAGGAACTTATCCAGTTAACAATGGTGGAGTAGAGTTACCAACTTATCCGCCTCAAACTTTACCAGCTGGCAGTGTACCAGGCAGTAATATGCCCATGAATTTTATGCAGTTGCTTCAGCAGTAAAATAAGTTTTTAGTTGATTTTATAAAAGGCCTCCTTATTAATGGGAGGCCTTTTTGGGAGGGATTTTGATTCTGTAACCAATACCACAAACGGTTTTTATTAATTGAAAGCCACATTTTTTGTTTAATTTTTTTCTCAAACTACAGATATAAGTTTCTAGAGAGTTTGATTTTGGTAGCTGACCATTTTGCCAAATTTTTTCGTAAAGAACATTTCTGGGTACGACCCGATTTGATTTTTTTAATAACTCTGTCAGTAATAGTAATTCTTTTTTGTTCAATTTTATTTCTTTTTCTTTATATGTAGCTATTTTTGATTTAAAACAAAAATGAAAATCTTGCCAAAAAAAAGTGTCATGAAGTTCAAATAAGTTTGCCTTATTTTCGGAAAAAAGTTTAATTCTAATCAAAAGCTCTTCAAAACAAACTTGACCAGAAAAACAATCTTTAATTCCCATTTTTAGATAGTTAGCTCTTTCTGATGAGTGGCTTTTTTTGAGATGAAGGAAAATCGGCAAATTAATCTGTTTCATTTTTAAACTTGTTAGGCATTTTTTTAAATATAAAGATGATTTGTTTACTTTGATAATAGTCAAATCACAGTTGAAATTGTTATTTTTGAGATATTTAAAAGCACAGTGATTAAAGCTAAAAAATTGACAGTTAAATTTTTTGTTTAATTTTTGCCAGTAATAGTTACTAAGTTTTTGTTCAGTAAAAACACAGATTTTCACACCAACCAGCAAAGATATTTTTTTTACTACTATTTATCGATGAATTAAAATAATTTATTGAGTTGTAATAAATCTCTCTGTTTTTTTTGGTTTTTAGGATTAAAATACTCAGAAGGAAAAATGGATATGGCAGAAAAAAAGAAACCAATTCCTTCGTTTGACAAGGAAAAAAGATTTACAGCTAGTATTGGCGGAAGTGTTTTGTTTGGAGAGCTAGAAGAGTGTGATACAACTAGTTTAGTTGAATTTGACAGAGTTTTTGTCTCAGGAATGTTAGATTTCCTTAGAAATTTAGCTGAAGAAGACTACACCACTGCAATCATTGTGGGTGGTGGAGCTGTGGCTAGAGTTAGAGTAGATGATGCAAGAAGTTTCGGTGGAGAGCATGATGTTGATGATCGACAACTTGATTATATTGGGATTGGCGTAAGCGAAACTAACTCAGCAGCTTTATTAGCTGTTTTATTGAGGAATGGTATTCCAGCCGAAAGACTAAAAAGCAAAAAACTAAAGAGTAAAAAAGCTAAGTTTGAGTCAGGTAAAATCTATGTAAGAGGTGGAACAGAGCCTGGTCATAGCACTGATTATGTAGCTGTAGAAGCAGCCATCAAAACCGGCGCTAAAGTAGTGGTTAATATTAGTAATACTCCAGGATTGTTTGCTTTAACACCAGCCGGTGAACTTGATAGAAGTCAATTGATCAAAGAACTTCCTTTAACAGAATATCTTGAAAAATTTGCAGTAGAGCATCGACCAGGAGTTAATACTCCTTTTGATTTAAAAGCCGCTCAATTAGCTCAAGAAAATGGAATTACTTTAATTTTAGTGAGTAAAGATCTGGCCAACTTAGAGAAACTCAAAGCTGGTCAAGATTTTATTGGTACGGTTTTAAATTAGTAACCCCATTATTAGGTTAATGATCGGTGATAAAAGTTGCGATGCTGGAGAAACACCACCAAAAGGTAAGATCAAGAAAAGAAGAATGATTGTTCCGTATCTAGTCATAATGTTTTCATATTCCATGGCTGTTGATTGAGGCAAAATAGCCATTAAAATCTTGCTCCCATCTAGAGGATAGACTGGCAGTAAATTGAAAACTGCCAACATAATATTAATAGCCATAATCTGGAAAATAGCCAACTGTAACCATAAAAAGGGAATAAGGCCTAGTTGGAGCAAACTAGAGAGTAAGACTGCTACGATAATGTTAGATAGAGGCCCGGCAGCAGCAATCAAAGCTGCATCTTTAACAGGATTTTTCAAATTATAAGGGTCAAAAGGAGCTGGTTTACCCCAACCAAATCTAGTTAAAAGGATAGCAATTACCCCCAGTGGTTCTAAGTGAGCTCTAGGATCTAAAGTCAATCTGCCTCGAGCTCTAGGAGTGGGGTCACCGAGTTTATCAGTTACCCAGCAGTGAGCAAACTCATGGATGGTAATCGACATCAACAGGCCACCAAAAATAATAATAAAGGCAATTGGTGATGAAAATAAAATTTCTAACATAATTAAGATGGATAACTATTATACGAAATAAAGTTTTATATTAAAGTCCAATCCAACTGCTATTTGCTCATTTGATTGATAAATGTTACAATCCCACTCTGGCTATGAAAAGATTTTCGTTTAAATTTCCAAGAGTGTCTCATGTTGGTCACTCTGTATCACACGCTAAAAACAGAAAGAAGCGTGGATTTAAGTATAACTTACACACTGTGACTGTTAATATTGATGGTGTCAAAAAACGCTTTAGAGTACCAACCAAGATGTTGAGAATGCTCAAAAAGTCTGGTGTTACTTCTCACTATAAAAAAGAGCAAGTTGCTGAGTAATTAGGTAGTTTTTTTACTGTAATTTGAAACGCCACTTAAACAAGAGTGGTGTTTTTTTATCCCATAATTTGCTTTATTTAAGTTATTTGTTAGAATATTAGCCTTGTCACCAGCAACAAGGCGTTGCTAATCATGTGACAACAAAAGGAGGTAGTTCATGACTAAGGTCAGGGAATTACCAAAAACTTCGAAAGAAAATGACTTTTGTCCATTTTGTAGTGTTGGGATTCTGCGTATCCGGGAAGTTCCACCTAGGGTTTACCTGGAGTGCGACCAACATCCATTGCACTACAGACTTGCTACAGAAGAAGAAATAGCAAGTTTAACCAAGGGTCATTAAATCTAAGAAGTGAACTAAACAGGCCCTACCATGGGCCTGTTTTTCTATTTCAAGATGTTAGCTTTAATGGTTTGCCAATGGGTAGGATCTTTACCTTCCAACTGAACTTGATCCAAAACTAGTTTGCGATTGTTTATAGCAGCTTGATGAATGATTAATCTTTTTTCACCTTGGCTGGTTGGTACTTTGGTCCATAGTTTTGGCCATGGATAGTAAGCTTTACTAGCTCGTTCTATTGTTTTGGCTTTTTCACCTGTTTCCATCGCCTTTTTTAAATCATCCCAGCTAAAAAAAGCTTGATCTTTGGTGATTTTAGTGGCCAAAGGAGTTGGTGAATGAAGTGGCTGAGGTTGGGGAGTGATTTTTCCTTCTAAAAAATCGACTAAATAGGTAGTGAGTTGGCGGCAGATTAAGTCAAAGGCATGTTGATAATAATCATTACTATGCCAACTTTCTTTAACTTCAAAGGGGAGTTGCACTAAAATTGGACCGGCATCCATTTGTTTAACAATCTGCATCAAAGTTACAGCTGAGTCAGTTTCTCCATGCAAGATGACATTTTGACCTGGAGAGCTCCCTCGCCATTTGGGGAGCAAAGAAGGGTGAATGTTGAGAGAGGCTTTTTGAGGTAATGTTAATAACCAGTCCGGAATCAAAAAACCAAAGTCTACAACGATTAGTAAATCTGGTGGAGCTAGTCGTTTTAACTGTTGGTTAACTTGTTGGTCAATTTTTTTATCGACCAAAATATTTTTAATTTGGTGATCGAGAGCAAATTGGTGAAGAGGATTAATTACGGTTGTTTGTTTACGACCCACTTGTCTAGGCTGGGGAGTAATGATTAACTCGATTTTGAATTTTTTGTCAGCTTTAATTGTTGCTGCAACTTGTTTGGTGCGATGGGTAGAACCGGCGATCCAGATTTTATACATATTTGGTTGTCAGTTTTATTTTAGTACAGCTCTAGAGCCCTACGATCTTCGATTTCAATTAGTTGTTTTTTCTTTTCAAGATAAACCGGGAGGCCATATTGGAGAGAATAGTCAGTAAATAAAATGCCGTCTAAATGATCTATCTCATGTTGAATGACCCGAGCATGAAAGCCAAAAAATTTTTGTTTGTCTGGAACAAACAAACCATGCTCGATTTTTTCAAACTCAAGTTCCACCCATTCCCAACGAGGGATTGGTCCATAGAGACCCGGCATTGATAAGCAGCCCTCTAATCTTGGATTTTCGGGATCTGGCCCGAAAGTTTGTTTGTCACTATGTTTGGTGATGACTGGATTGATGAACTCTTGAGGAGTTTTTTGGTGATCATCCACCAAAGTCAAAAAAACTCGATAAAGAGTATCAACCTGAGGGGCGGCCAAGCCAACTCCCTTGGGATTATCAGCATTGAGCAAAGTTTCTTTTAAATCACCAAGGAACTTGCTAAATTGATCGGTATTTTTCTCCACCAAGCTAGCCTTTTCTCGCAAAGTTGGATGGGGAATAGTAATGATTTTCATATTTAAATTTGGTAATCTGGTAATTCTACCAGATAAGTGGCTATTTTTTCTGCTGGAATAGTGATGATATCAACTTTAGTATTAGTTTGTAGCTGTTGCTCAATTTTTTGTCCAAAAGATTTATTCTGGGTTAAAAGTTGTTCATCAGCCCAGGCTTGGGAATGTTGTTTATATCTTTGGTGTATGTCGTTTAAGCGGTTTTCTAAAGAGGTAATTCCAAATGGGGTTACTCTTAAGTCGGCGTATTCACAAATTTTCTCTTCCCAGCTTTGGTTGAAAGTTTTAACTAGATTAGTCGCATCCATACTATTAATTAACTTTAAAACTAACGGGTCACTGACTATTTTTTTGGCCATAATTAAGGTGGCTTGGTGAGCGTCTGAACCATATTGCTCAATCGTTATTTGTTGGTTTTTACGCCATTGATCAGTAGCCAAAGTTGGGTCATAAACTTTGGCTCCAGGTGATAAATCGAACTTAACTAAATTGCCTAAATCGTGGATTAGTAGCGCAGTTACTATTGCTTGTTGATTAATTTTTTCTCCAAGCCAGTTATCTGTAATATATTTACCAACTCCAGCCACGGTATACATGTGCTGTTGTAAGCCTGGTGGAATATTAAAATGGTCAAATATTTGTTGAGTAGTCATCTAGTTAGTTGTTCCTGAAGCAGTAGCTTCCACTTGATAGTATTTTTGCCAAAAAGCAGGCTCATCGACAGCTAAGTGCTTAAGGATAAAGGAAAATTGTTCGAGAGACTTAGTGGGCTGATTGGTTTCAGCATAGAGCGAGGCCAATTCTTCTCGAGCTTTAAGATAATTAGGTTTTAGTTCTACGGCTTTTTCTAAAGATTGTTGAGCCTCAGTCATTTTGATCATTTCTTTTCTGACTAGACCTAAGTTGTAGTAGAGTTTGGCATCAGTTGGTGATAGTTCTAAGGCAGAAATCAGCGTATGTTCTGCATCAGCATAATATTTGGGATTATTTTGTGCCAAAACCAAAAAAATTCTAGCTCTAGTTTTGTAAAAGTTTAGATGTCTAGGATTGAGTAGGATGGCGTAGTTAGAATTATCAATGGCAGCCTTAGCTAATTGATTAGCAACCTCTTGATTATTAACTACTCCGTATTGAAAAGATAGGATACTATAGACATCTGCGAACTCATCATAAAAAAGTGCTTCTTTGGGTGATAGTGCTAATGCTTTTTCCAAAGATTTGGCAGCAGCCAAATATTGTGCGGTTGCTTGTTGCTCTTTGCTTTTTTTATAAAGTCGGTCAGCTTGCCAAAAATTCAACAGTGAAACTAGTGATTTAAGAGCAACTATGCCTACTAGCACGATAGCTAGATATTGCCACCAGCTAGTAATTTGCCAACTTTCTTTTTTGGAAAGTTGGTTTGTTATTTTTTTTGCTGGTTGTTTGTCTTCACTGAGCGTAATCACTGGCAAAGTAAAGAGTAAGAGGTTAGTGATGGCGATCGAAAAACCAAAAAAATGCACAGCAGATAAGCCCAGTAAACTCACCATTACCAGCCAGCTAGAGTTAGCCCAAGATTTATATTTATGACCGTTTTTCCAGAGTAAGTAGAGAGTTCCTAATAAAAAAATTAAGTAAGTAGAGAAGCCAAGCAAACCTGTCTCAGCCAAATAGTTGAGGAATTCGTTGTGAGCTTTGTTGTACAAAAAATCCCATTCTGAGACTAGGTTGTGTAGAGCGGGCCGATCTTGGTAAAAACTATAGGCAAAAGTAGCCGGTCCGGAACCAACTAAAGGATAGCGTTGCCAAACTTTGAGGGCGCCTTCCCAAACAATAGTCCTAATAGAAAAAGAATCAGTGCCTTGTGCTAAGTCAAGGTGCTGCAAATCGTCTTGTGTTCTCTGGTGGAGTAGAGAGCCGCCAACGATTATTACTAATATAGAGAAAGTTAAGGTAAAAGGCAAAAAGAGTTTGTTTTGCCAAATTTTTTTGATCACTTTAATTTTTTTGTATGAATAAAGAAAAGCAACTAGCAAACCAACTAAGATCAAACCAAAAATACCTGATCTAGATTTGGTGTACCAAACAACTAAACCAGCTATAACTAAAGTTATTTCTGTTAACCAGGGCAATTTGTTTTTATATTGTTCTCTAAGAAAAATCACTAAAGGGAAAACACCAATAATGTAACTGGCTAGCCAATTTGGTTGGCCAAAAGTACCAAAAACTCTAGTTTGGACATCTTGTTTCCAACAAGTGGTATCAAAGGTTTGTTGAAGTAGGACGCAGCTTGGAGAAAAACCAAAGTGTTCTGGTAGAGCATATAAACTGACTAACAGTAAACCCAAACCATGACTAATAAAGAAAGTAAGTAGTTTTTCTTTGGGAATATTATTCCAAAGACCCAAAGTTAGAACAGTAAAAGCTAGAGCAGAAATTAGGCCACCATTAAGTCGGCTATAGTAACCCCACAAAGAAGTTGGCCAGTGGATAGAAAATAGAGTGGAAATAACTTGTCCAGCCAAAAAAGTAAGAATTAACCAGATTAGAGGGTGATTTTTCCAATAAATTTTTTTATTGATAACTGATCTGATTAACCATAAACCAGCAACTAAAACAGCTACCACATAAATAAATAACATTTTATTTAACTCGAAAAGTTCACTGTTACCCCAGAAAAAAAGTAAAGGAGTAACTAAAAACAGGCAGTGATAGAGGAAACTAAAGATTTTTACAAACATTGATTATATTGTAACCTCACAATTGAGCCTTTAGCTAATGTTCTATTTTCTGCTATATTTAGTTAGTCATTAAAAACTAGGTTTATTTCAACAACTATGTCAGATCCTGCCTTAAACAATCAAAACCAATCTTACGTCGATTCTTATGTTCCACCTACCAGTGGTAGTCAGCCTTCCACTTCTCAACCAATGACTAGCACTAAGCAAGTTGATTTTGATCCACTAAAAAAACTAGAAGAGTTAGTGACGGAATTTGAAACTAAAAAAGATGAACAAAAATCACAGCAATTGGCTGATGTCGAAAATTTGCAACAATTGGCTGAAAATAAAACTAAAGAGGCCATTCAGACCGCTCAACAAGTTGATCCTTTGGCTGAGTTAGAAAAAGCTCTTGAAGCATACGAACAAAAATATAAACAACGAGTTGCAGAGGCCAAACAGTCTCAACCTACTACACCAGAAGGGAAGTCAGTCTCAGACAAGGTCTCTTTAGCTAGCTTCGAACAAGCTTTGGCTACTGAGGAAAATAAAGTCAAAGCTGAGCAGCCGGTTGTTTCTGAATCAACTAAAGTTGACCAGCCAGCTAGTGAAACTGAAAGTATTGAAGAACAAAACATTTTTGATTTACTTGGAGTAAGTGATGCCACTGATCAGGAAAAAGAATCATTTTTAGATGAGCTACAACAAGCCTTGTGGGATGATTTTTTGGCCAAAGATTTGGCTTTGTTAGTTACTGAATCAGAATTAGCTGAAATCGAGAAGGTTAAAAATGATGTTAGTTTGGCTGAGGAGAAGAAGCAGGCTGCTTTAATTGAGAAGATTGAGCAGTTTGTTCCAGATATTGAGGAGATCATGTTAGAGAAGGCTTTAGCTTTAAAAGAAGATATGCTCTGGGAAAGGTTGGCAGGAATTAGGGAAAGCTTCAAGCAGAACAACCAGGATCAAACAAAATTAGATGAAGCCGAGCAGCATTTTAAGGCTGGTCGTTGGCACAGTGGCACAAAACTGCTAAATTCTTTTTAGGCTGGTTGGTTTGTTATTTTGTTTCAAGTCTGCTAATCTCAGATAGATGAGAAAGTTACCTAGTTTTAAGTTTTTTTCTACTCAAAATAATCAGAGCCCCCAGACTCTATTTTGGATTAATGGTCAGAGTATTTTGGTAGTTACTGCAAAAAAACGTAAGGTTCACCAATTTAATACTGCCACTGGTTTTATTGAAAACAAGGTTGCAGATTTTACTCAAGCTTTGGCTAGTATTAAAAAAATTTGTCGAGAAAACAACATCGATTTTGGTAATTTATTAGTTAGAAATAAAGCAATTATTTTTATTCCTACCAATAGCTCTCCTCTGGAAAGAGAGCTTTTTACCAAACTATTCAAACAAGCTGGATTTTTTGGTGTTGAGTTAATTAATTATGCTACGGCATTTAGAGCTTTTTTAGCCAAGCAAGACCTAGACAAAGGTAGTTTTGTGTATATTGGCCAAGAAATTAGTGAAATTGGAGTTTTTGATCGGGCTGCTCAGCAAAGTTTTATAGTTTACTATTCACTGAGAGAAGCGATTGATGAAACGATTTATTTTTTTAGAGAGAAACATTTATTTGAACTTGCAGAAAAAGTAGCTTTTGCTTTGTATCAAGAGATTGGTAATCAAGGAGAAAAATTTTCTTTAGTTGTTCGCGGTAGAAATAGTCGTACTAAAGATTTACAAACAATGAGTTTTCTTTTTAAAGATGTTGAACCGCTTGCTAGTTCTTTGCAACGAAAAATTACCAAAGAGTTAGATTCTATCGTGCAAAATAATCTTTTTAAACAAATTGGCGCAGATAAATGGGTGATTTTGGGAGATGATTTTTTCAAGAAAAGCCTAGATCATTTGGGTGAAAAATCATTAAGATTAAAAACTGAGTTTGACTTGATGCAAGGAGTAGAGTGGTTATGAAGAAGAATTTGTTTCTGACTACTACTTGGGAGCAGATTCTTTTAATTGGTGGGGTAATCTTGATTATGGAACTTACTGGTTTGGTTAGGCCGGTTCAACAAACTATTTATCATGGTTTAATTGAACCAAGTAAAAATTGGTGGGTTCAGCTTACTAATCAGTTTATTGCAAAATCAAGTTCAGTTAAAAAGGTTTTTAACTATGCTGTTCATATTCAGGATTTAGAATTGAAATTGGCGGCGGCTTCAGCTTCACTAACAGAGTTGGAAACCTTAAAAAGAGAGAACCAAGAACTTAGATTTTTACTAGAAAATACTGATCGACCTCAAACTAGAACAATTTTAACAAGACCAGTAGTTTCATTGGCCAAACCAGCTGTAGCTGGCGGGAAAGACCTTAATTTAGAAACAGGTGCTTTAGTTATTAGTCGAGAGACACTACTTGGCCAATTAAGTAAAATCAATGAGCACGAGTCTCAGGTTGTTTTGCTTCATGAAAAAGAAGCCACTCCAATCTTGGCCAAAACTGAATCAGGAGTTGAAGGGATTATAAGGGGAGATGGTAGAAAGATTTTATTTACTGAAGTAAATAAAACCGATCAACTTAGGGTGGGAGAAAAAATTTATACTTTGGGACAAAGTCAAGTTGAACAAGGGGTTTTGCTTGGTCAAATTTCGTTTATTAATCAAGATTTAGCAAGTTCAGTCCAAACAGCAATTATTGAACAGTATGTGTCTTTTTTTGAAAGTTCAGTTGTGGAGATAAGATGATCAATTCAATGAAATTAAATAGCTTTTATCGTTTATCAATTCATTTGTTTTTATTGGTGATTTTGGTTTCTTTTGAAGCGACGTTTGGTTTTCCTTGGTTAAGTGTCTTTTTTCTTCAACAAATTATTGTTAGATCATCAGTGGTTTCAGCTTGGGCAATTATTATTATAAGTAGTTTTTTACTAAGTACTGCTTTTTCTAACTCACTACTGTTAATCTTTAGTTTTTTGATTGTATTATGGCTTTACCAAAACATCAGAAGTTTTTGGTGGTGGCTAATTTATTTGAGTATTGTGGTAGCAACTAGTGTGACTAGTTTGACTCACTATTCGATGGGGATAGTAGTTCAGTCGATTTTAAGCCTTCTTTTTTTGATTTTTTATACAAAGGGAGTTATTTGGTGGCCGAGAATATGGAAAAACAACGAAAAAATCAGTTAGTTCAGTTTGTTTTTTTGAGTTTATTATTTGCTTTAAGCTTATTAGTTTTTAGGGTGATTGACTTGCAAGGTTTTCAAGGCAGTCAATTTGCTGATATTTCTCATCAAAATCGAGTTTTTAGGGCAGAAATGCCGGCTGAAAGAGGAGTTTTCCTTGATAGGTTTGGTCAGCCACTATTAATTAATCAACGATCATATTACCAACTGTTGGATCCAACCGCTATTTATCCAGAAAAAAAGCCCCTCAGTAAACAGGAAGCTTTGGCCTTGCAAGTTGCTAACCCTTATGAAGTAAGTTATAGCCTACAAAGATACTATTTAAGACCATTTTCCTTATCGCATGTTTTGGGTTATGTCACTAGCGTAACAGCCGAAGATTTAAAGCAGAAAAATTACCAACTGACTGATCAAGTTGGTCGGCTAGGTTTGGAAGCTGCTTATGATGAGGTGATTAAAGGAAGAAAAGGCTATCGAGAGTTTGAAATTAATGCTTTAGGCAAAAAACTAACTGAAGCAACGGTGGTTGAACCAGTCAGAGGCAAAAATCTGACTACGTCATTGGATCCTTATTTATCAACAGTGGCCTGGAAAAAAATGGAAAATAAAACTGGAGCGGTGGTGATTTTGGATGCTAATACTGGTCAAGTTTTAACCTTACTCAGTACACCATCATTTAATAGCAATTTATTTAGTCCCTCTAATATTGAGACTGAACAAAAACAAAAGCTCAATCAACTTAGACTGGCTTTGGCAGATGAAAAAAAATTATTTTTCAATCGAGCCATCAATGGGACTTACCCTCCTGGATCAATTTTTAAATTGGTGACTGCTTTAGCAGGTTTAGAGACAGGGGCTTTCGATGCTGAAACTTCGGTTGATGATCAGGGAATCTTGGAAGTGGGTGAGTATCGTTATGCCAACTGGTACTACACTCAATATGGCCGAACAGAAGGCTTAATCTCCTTAGTTAAGGCAATCGCTAGGAGTAATGACACTTTCTTCTATCGAGCTGCTGAATGGACGGGGGTAGAGGCTTTGGTGGAGCAAGCTGAAGAGCTCGGTTTCGGTCAATTAACAGGCATTGAATTAAAAGGTGAAAAAGCTGGTTTGGTTCCTAGCCCGATTTGGAAAGAAAAAACTTTGGGTGAAAGATGGTTTTTGGGCAATACTTTTCATATGGGAATTGGGCAAGGTGATTTGTTGGTTACACCTTTACAACAAGCGCAAATGGTTCAAGCTTTTGGCAATGGTGGTAAATTATGTAAACCTACTTTATTTACTGATGCCACTAGTAAATGTAGTACTTTGGGAGCGACTGAAACCCATCTCTTAACGATTGAACAAGGTATGATTGAAGCTTGTTCCCCTGGCGGAACAGCCTACCCGTTTTTTTCTTGGAATCAGCAACGTTTGGCCGAAGTGGGTGATTTACCAGCCAACAAATTAATTAGTAATGGAGTGGTGGCTTGTAAGACAGGGACAGCAGAGTTTGGTGGAGAAGATGAAAGAGGTTATCGTCGAACTCATGCTTGGTTTGCGATGACAGTGGGAGGGATTAATGATTTAGTGGCAGCCCAACTTAAAGTTTTAGGAGAAACTAGTCCAAAACAATCCCCAGTTATTGATATCACTTCAGAAGAAGAAAAAGATTTAGCTCAAGAAAAACAACACTGGTTACAGCAAATTAAGCTACATGGTTTTCCAGATACTATTGCCATAGTGGTTTTGGTAGAGAGTGATGATAACCAACCTTTTATGGAAGGCTCCAGAGATGCTGCACCAGTGGCCTACGGAATTTGGCAGTGGCTACTTGGTTTAGAAAACTAAATTCTTGTCATTTTTATCTGCTATCTTGAGTTTAAATGGTTTATTCCAGAGAATTTAGAACAGCTCTTTACTCTTTAGATGGAGTGGGTGTTAAGCGTTATTTAAAAATTTTAAATTACCTAACTAAACACGAAGTAACTGAGGCCGATTTTTGGGTTAACAAGGGTGCAGTCTGGCAGAATTTATCTATAAATAAAAATATTGAAAATTCAATCTTTAGATTTAAAAAAGAAAATAATAGTTACTCATATTATCAGCAATTATTAGCCAAAAATATTCGGGTAGTGTTTCATCACGATCAAGAATATCCAGTTTTACTTAAGAATCTCGATTTTTATCCGCCAGTTTTATTTGTTAAAGGTGGAAAACTAGAGTTAAACCAAACTTTAGGAGTGGTGGGCACAAGAAAGATTACTCCTTATGGTGAACAAGTAATTAAGTTCTTGATCCCTGACTTGGCAATGACCAGGGTTATTATTTCTGGTTTTATGTATGGAGTTGATGTTATTGCTCAACAAACAGCACTTGATTCTGGAGGGAAAACAGTTGGAGTTTTAGGTTTTGGTTTTGATTTTATGTATCCAGCTACTCATCGACGACCTTTTGTTGATTTTTTGAATCGAGGAGCTAGTTTTATTTCTCCTTTTGCTCCCCATGTTGCACCAAGACCGGGTAATTTTCCTGCTAGAAACATCTTGGTGGCTGGTCTTTCACAAGATTTGTGTGTAATTGAGGCAGCTATTAATAGTGGTAGTTTGTTAACAGCAACAGTTGCTGCTGAGCTAGGACGAGATGTTTGGGCTGTACCAGGTTCGATTTTTAGTCCTTTCTCTGAAGGAGTTCAAGAGTTACTTAAACAAGGAGCTGGCTTGGTGAGGGTTCCAGCTGATATTGAACAAACTTTATTAGGTTTTCCAGATAAAAATCATCAATTGGTCTCGATTTTGAATGAACATGAACAGAAAACTTTAGCAGTTTTACAAACTAAGCGCTGTTGTTTTGATGAGTTACTTATGGCAACTCGTCTCTCTATAGTTGATTTACAAACAAGTTTGTTGAATTTACAACTAAAAAATTTGGTTAAGGAGCAAGGCATATGGTGGTTTTCCAAGCTTTAATAAAGAGTCGTTGTTGGGAAATACTTGCCGGATAGTGTATAGTCGTTGGTTGTATGGCGAGTAAAAAAGCTAAACTAGTGATTGTTGAGTCTCCCACCAAGGCAAGAAAGCTTCGTGGGTATTTGGGTAAAGATTTTATTATTGAGGCTTCAGTTGGTCATATTAGAGATTTGCCCTCTAAAAGTTTGGGTGTTGATCTTAAAAATGATTTTGAACCAGAATATGAAGTCAGCCCTAACAAAAAAAAGGTTCTGGCTCAATTAAAAAAAGCAGCCAAACAATCAGATACTGTTTATCTGGCTATGGATCCTGACCGAGAAGGGGAAGCAATTGCTTGGCATGTCAAACATTTGTTAGATGACAAAAAACTCAATTTAAAGTTTTTAAGATCGACTTTCCATCAGATCACCAAAGAGGCGGTTTTAAAAGCAATTGAGCAGCCAGGTAAGATTGTTTTGGATTTGGTAGATGCTCAGCAAGCTAGAAGAGTAGTTGATCGTTTGGTTGGTTATAAGGTTTCTCCTGTTTTGTGGAAAAAAGTTCGTCGAGGTTTGTCTGCTGGTCGAGTTCAATCAGTAGCGTTGAGATTAATTGCTGAAAGAGAAAAAGAAATCGCTGCTTTTGTTCCAGAAGAATATTGGGAAGTAATGGTTGGACTAAATACTGAGAATAAACAGCTGAAGACTTTTGATCAAGAAGGTAGGGAACTCAAAGAGCTTCCAGAAAATGTTTTTATAGCTCAAGTTACCGATTGGCAAAAAAAGAAGTATGAACCCAAAACAGAAGCTGATGTAGTTGATGTGACTAAATTTTTAGCAAAAGCCAGCTATCTTGTTCAAGACATTGAACAAAAACAACGAAAGCGTCAAAGTTTACCTCCATTTACAACTTCTACTTTGCAACAAGCTGCTGCTAATAAGTTTGGTTATTCAGCCAAACAAACCATGTCTTTAGCCCAACAACTTTATGAAGAAGGTTTGATTACTTATCATCGCACTGACTCAGTCAATCTGGCCAGTGAATCGATTGCAGCTGCTCGAGAGTTAATTACAAGTAAATTTGGCAATAAATATTTACCAACTCAGCCAAGAATTTTTGCCACTAAATCAAAAAATGCTCAAGAAGCTCACGAAGCAATTAGGCCAACTCATGCTAGTCACTTGCCGGAACAAGTGACTAATTTAACTCCACAACAACAAAAACTCTATGACTTAATTTGGAGGAGATTTGTGGCTTCACAAATGGAGTCTGCTGTTTATCAGCAAACTAAGGTAATAGTTGTAGCAAAAAATGACCAATATCAAGCTTTGTTACAAGCTAATGGTTCGATTAAAGAATTCGCCGGTTGGACAGAACTATTTGCCGGCAATGGTGACACCTTATTACCAAATTTAACCAAAGGCCAAAGCTTATTTGAGTCTGATTTACGAGCTAATCAAAAATTCACTCAACCTCCTGCTAGATATAATGATGCTTCTTTGGTCAAAGAGCTAGAGAAAAGAGGAATTGGTCGGCCTAGTACCTATGCCAGTATTATCTCAGTGATTGTTGATCGTGGTTATGTTAATCGAGAAGAAAAAAGATTTTTTGCTACTAAAATTGGGATGGTGGTGAGTGATTTCTTGTTAAAAAACTTTCCAGAAATCATGAACTATGACTTTACTGCAGAGATAGAAGAGGATTTGGATCGTATTGCTCGGGGTGAGAAAGAATGGAAAAAAGTAGTTAAAACTTTTTTTAACCCATTAGCCACCAAGATTAAAGAAGTAGAAAAAGCTGCTGACAGAGCTGAAATTCCAGTAGAGAAAACTGGTGAGCCTTGTCCAGATTGTGGTAAAACAGAAAAAGGTGAGATTGTGATTCGAGATGGTCGGTTTGGCCGTTTCAAGAGTTGTAGCCGTTACCCTGAGTGTAAATTCACCGAGAACATCGTTGAAAAATTATCTGGTCAAATGTGTCCTGTTTGTGGTCAAGGAGAAATCATTATCAAGCCAAGTCGTTGGGGCAAATCTTTCTATGGTTGTGGCAATTACCCAAAGTGTGATTGGGCTAGTTGGTCTAAGCCAGAGCCAGACCTAAAGATCTCTAAACAAGCCTGGGAAGAGATGAAAAAAGCCAGAGAAGAACGTAAGAAAAAACGTTTTGGTGACAAAAAAAATGCTCCTAAATCAAAACCAGCTAAGACCAAAGCAAGAAAAACTAGCAAGAAAAAAAAGGCTTAAAATAGTTTCAATATCATGAAAATAATTCTCTTTGGAGGAGCTTTTGATCCACCTCATTTAGGTCATCATTCAATTACTAAAAATATTCTTGATTTGGTTATTGCTGATCAGGTTTGGTATGTCCCGGCCAAGACTCATCCCTTTGCCAAAAAGCTTACTGCCGACCATCATCGTTTGGCAATGTTAGAGTTCCTAGTAGCTGATGATCCTAGAACTAAAATCGAAACTTATGAACTTGATAAAGCAGGTATTAGTTACTCCCATGAAACGCTAGATGCTTTGGCTCAAAAATATCCAGAACATGAGTTTTCATGGTTAATTGGTTCAGATAATCTAGCTAAGTTTCACCTCTGGGGAGATAGTCTAGGTCGTGATTTCAAGCAAATGTTAGCTAAATATCATTTTTTTGTTTATCCCAGGAAAGGTTATCCTTTTTCACCTCTTTATGACAACATGACTTCTTTGACAAATATGCAAGAAATAGAGGTTTCTTCAACTTTAGTCAGACAAAAAGTAGCTAATGGAGAAGATATTTCTGCTGTGGTTAAAGACGAAATTATTGAATATATTAAAAATAACAATTTGTATAGGTAGTCCAAAATGTCTCAAGCCAAATACAAACAATATTTCATCTTGATGGAAGAACAAAATAAGCAGTTATTTGCTGATTTTTTTCGTATTCACCAACTATTTGAGTTAGAAGGAGCCAAACATGAAGCTAAATTTCATCAAGTTGGTCAACAAGTAGTGGATTTGATCAGGGATTGGGATCGGCGCTTGTGTTCGGCGATGGGTCGAGGAGCATTTAGTCAGTATTCACAAAAACTTTCAGAAAAATTTTGGGCTGAAGCTAGAAAAACATTTCCTTTGATTGATAAAGTTGGGGTGAGAGTGAAGAAAACTATCAACTAGTTAAAAGTTGGTAAAAATCTTGTTTATAATACTTCCTATGATGTCAGAATTTAACGCTTCTCAAACTATTAATCGTTTAGTTGTTTCTCTTCGAGAGACTTTTGCCAAGGCTGGTAAAACCAAAGCAGTGATTGCTGTTTCTGGTGGGATTGATAGTGCTGTGGCTTTATCTTTGGTGGTTAAAGCAATCGGGCCAGAAAATGTTTTCCCAATTTTACTGCCTTATCAAGATCAGGATATGACTGATGCTCAGACTGTGATTGATTGGAACGATATTCCACAAACAAATCTCACTACGGTACAGATTAAACCAATTGTTGAGCAAATTGCTCAAGCTCTTGAGATTACTGATCAAGTTCGTCTAGGTAATGTCATGGCTAGAACTAGAATGATTGCTGTTTTTGATTTGGCCAAAAAACTCGATGCTTTAGTTTGTGGGACGGAAAACAAATCAGAGAAATACTTAGGCTATTTTACTCGGTTTGGTGATGGAGCTTCAGACATCGAGCCAATTACTAGTTTATACAAAACTCAAGTGAGAATAGTGGCTGAAACATTTGGTTTACCAACAGTTTTTTTAACCAAAGCTCCTAGTGCTGGTCTATGGTCACAGCAAACAGATGAACAGGAATTAGGTTTTTCTTACCAAGAGGCTGATCTAGTGATGGCACAATATTTGGATCAACATAAAACGATAGAAGAAATTATTGGAGTTGATCTCGATAAAGTTAAAAAAATTATTGATCGAATCAGGGCTATGCAGTTTAAACAAGAGGTGCCTTATTGTTTGTAAAAACAACTATAATTTTAAACTTCTTATATTAAAATTGTTTTGTGTTGCATAATCTCGTCGATAAAAGTTATTTTTAGTTGAAATCACAACTAACTGATCTCCTCAAATTTACTCAAAAAATTTTAGTATAAGAAGTTTAATTTTTCATTGTTTTCACAACAGACTAGATTTTTTTTTCTTTTTTCGTTACATTGACTAATATGTTTAGCTATTTACCTTTAGATAAAAGAACTCCAGATCATCAGTACAAAGATTTATTGAGACAGATTCTAAAAGAGGGAGTGAGAACCAAATCTCAACAGGGTGTTGATGCACTGACTTTGATTGCTCCACATTCACTGCACTTCAAACTAGAAAATGGTTTTCCGATTATCACTGAACGCAAGATTAGTGACAAGATTTGGCAACAAGCAATTGGTGAGATTATTGGTTTTGTTAATGGAGCTAGAACTCAGGAAGAACTGTCCAGTTATGGTTGTCATTGGTGGAAGGATTGGGTGACCGAGGCTAAGTGTAAAAAGAGAGGTTTAGAGACTGGTGACATGGGTCCAGGTAGTTATGGAGCAGCCTTTCACGATTTTCCCACCACTGAAGGTCCAACTTATAACCAATTTCAAAACATTATTGAACAAATTAAGGAAAGACCACATCTAAGAACTCATTTTATTAGTCCTTGGGTGCCTCAGTATACAATCCGGGGCAAAGGCAAACAACAAAAAGTGGTGGTTTGTCCTTGTCACGGTTGGATTCATATTAGAATTATCAATAATAAACTGACTTTGCATATGTTCCAGAGAAGTAGTGATACGCCGATTGGCTTGCCAGCTAACTTGGCCCAATATGCTGCTTTGACCATGATGATTGCGGAAGCCACTGGTTACGAAGCGTATGAGTACGTCCATAGCTTTTCTGATGCCCATATTTATGTTGATCAATTACCTTACGTCGAAGAAATGTTGGCAAGAGAAGATAAGGTTTTACCCACGATGAAGATGAAGAAACATGAAGACTTCTTTGATTATCGAGTGGAAGACTTTACCTTAGCTGACTATGAACCACATCCTGGGATTTGGAATATTCCAGTCGCGATTTAGAAAGTTTTTACTATGGCAAAATCACAAAGATACACTGGACCAGCCACTTTTGTTGATATCGATAACTCTCGAGAAGCAGAACAAGTAGTAGTGATGGAGCAGATTATTGAAGATGGTGGTTGTCCATTTTGTTTAGAAAACTTCCAAAAATACCATCAACAAGACGTCCTAAAAGAAGGTCAATTCTGGTTGATTACGCCTAATCGTTGGCCTTATGAGAATACCAAGTACCATTTTTTGGCGATTCTCAAGACTCACGCTGAGAATTTGCAAGAAATTCCAGCTGGGGCTGGAGAAGAATTAATTGAACTATTTCGGTGGGTTGAGCAAACCTATAAATTGCCTGGTGGTGGTTTTGCTATGAGATTTGGTGATACTAATTACTCAGCTGGGACAGTCAAGCACATTCACGCTCAATTTATTGTGCCAGATATCGAAAAAACTGACTTCAAACCAGTCAGATTTAAAATTGGTAAAGGTTAATTGGTTTTTCCAAACTGGAGCAAAAAATTTAGAGTTCAATCTTCTCGATCTTAATATTGTTATCTTTCAAGATTCTTTCGCCGTCTAGAACGCTATAACCATCAATAAAGTAAACTTTTTTGACACCACTGTAAGCGATTTGTTTGGCACAAACTGGACAGGGAAAAGTGGTGACTAAGAGTTCAGCTCCATCGAGTGAAATGCCTTGTTTAGCCGCATCAGCAATCAGTAAAGCTTCAGCATGGATGGCGGTTGAAACTTTGAGGTATTCGCCCTTGTGAAAATTAGCTCTAGGATCACCTTCATAGGCGGTTTGATACTCAGTGGGTACATGTTGATTGTGGTGGGCTAATAGAACTTTGGAACCCTTGAAAGCAACCGCTCCAACGTGTCGCCACCAATCATCGCTTTGGGTTTTTTCCGTATTAGCTTTAACCACAACGTCAAGAATACTTTTTTTGTTCTTTTTAACTTTATATTTTGCTAAATCAATCTCTTTTATTGATGATTTTTCATCCCACATTAAAAAGGTGGAGTCAAATTTGACCTTGTTTTTAGGAAAATATTTTTCTACTAGGTAGTGGCTGAGAGTCTCGTCAGAAAAAATCAAGGCATTTTGAGAAGATTGTAAATTTTTTAAATTATCCTGGTTTAAGATCTTGACTGATTTAAATAATCTTAATGTTTCGATTAAGTCTTTGGTAAGATTGACATCGATTGCTCGAATATCTTTTTGTAAAGCTCTTAGTTCATGAGCTAACTGATTACTAATAAGCCAGAGTTCAGTAATTTTATTTTTTTTGATATTTTTAATAAAAAAATCCAGATAGCCTTGGTGTAGAACTGGAACATAGCTCACTAAAATCAAGCTACTTTTTTTCGCCTTTGAGTTCACTGAGAACCTCCTCAATAGTGTTAATTAATTTATTGGTTAAGACAGATTTGATTTTTTTGGCTGCTCCCATTTGCAGTAATCTAATTTTGGCACTGGTAGAAGTTACTGCCATGGGATCTAAGATGACCACTTGGCCACAAATTTTTTCTAGTTTGGCAATCTGGTCAGGTTGGTAAGTTTCTTTGGTGGCAATTAGCACGTCTGGTTTAATGATTTTAATTAATTCCCATTTGGGAGCGGTGAGTTTTTTAAGAACAACTAAGTCGACCGAAGATAGGTAAGTGAGCATTTCAAGTCTTTCATCTTCAGGAACAATCGGTCGATCTTCGCCTTTTCTGGCTTTGATTTTTTGGTCACTATCAACTCCCACAATCAAGATGTTGCCATAGCTCTTGGCTTCTTTGCAGTATCTAGCATGACCAATATGGAGCATATCAAAAGAGCCTTGAGTTAAAACTATTTTTTTGTTTCTTTGACGTTGTTGTTTGACGTAATCAGCAACTAGTTGGTAATCTCTGGCAATTTTATGGCCATTTTGTTTTTTTGTCATAGACTGAATGAGCAGATTGTAACTGATAACCCATTAAAAATATACTTTTTTACGGTACAATCTGAACAAGATGAAAGTAAAGGCTATTAGAACAAATATTTTTCAGTTTGGTGACGACCTTTTTTCTTTTATTAAAAATCAGGTCGGCTCTTTAGAGGAAGAAACTATTGTTGTAGTTACGTCTAAAATTATTAGTTTTGCTCAACAACGCACAGCCAACATTCAGCAAGGTACTAGGGCTGAAAAACAGCAATTAGCTAGAAATGAAGCAGATTTATATTTGGAGCCAAATCTTTCTAAATATGGAGTGATGTTAACGATTAAAAACTCGTTATTAGCAGTTAATGCTGGTATAGATGAGTCAAATTCAGCTGGTAAATATATTCTTTGGCCAGAGAACTTACAACAAGTAACTGATGAACTTTGGCAATACTTAAGAAAAACATTTAAAGTCAGAAAATTAGGAGTAGTAGTGACTGATAGTAAAACCATGCCTCTACGTTGGGGGGTGACTGGGACAGCGATTGCCCACTGTGGCTTTAAGGCTTTGATCGATAAAAGAGGGGGCAAAGATATTTTTGGTAAAAAACTGGAAATGACTCAAATTCAGGTAGCAGAAGCAGTGGCGATTGCTGGTGTGTTTGAGATGGGGGAAGGCAATGAACAACGACCTTTGGCAGTAGTAACTGATTTTCATCAACCAATTGTCTGGCAAGACAGACCGCCCACAGCTCAAGAACTACAAGAACTAGTTATTGAGTTAGCAGATGATGTTTATGCTCCAGTGTTAATGAATGCAGAGTGGAAAAAAGGAGGGTCAAAGTGAATGTTTTTTTAATTGCGGCTTTAAGTGGTGATGGTTTTTTGGGTCGTGATGAAGCTCACAACTCGATGGAATGGACTAGTAAGGAAGATAGTGAGTGGTTTTGGACTAGAACTGAGCAAGCTGGAGCAATTGTGATGGGGAGAAAGACTTTTGGGGCGACTCGAAGACCTTATACGCCGCTACCCAACAGAAAGAACTATGTTTTGACTGGTGATCCAACCAAGTGGCAGGCTGAAAGTCAATATCCACTAGCTAAATTGGAGTACACAAACCTAGCCCCGGCAGAGTTATTAGCCAAGGCCGAGCAAGATGCTCAAGAACTTGGTTTTAGTGAACTGGCTATCTGTGGTGGAACCAGTATTTATACTCAATTTTTATTGGCAGGTTTATTAGAGACGCTATATTTAACTAGAGAAACTAACGTGAAGCTTGGTGAAGGAATTCCTTTGTTTGCTGGTCAAGATTTAGAGCAAGTTTTGGCTGATAGTTTTAAACTGGCTCAGGAAAAGCCCCTCAATAATCAAGGAACGCTGCTTCAAGAGTGGCGAGCCAGAGGAAAGGAAACAAGATGAAGGTTTTAATTAAGCGTTTTGATAAAAGTTTGCCTTTGCCAGAATACAAAACTGAGGGAGCCGCTGCTTTTGATCTCTATGCCAGAGAAGAGACACTTATTCCAGCTCATCAAGTAAAGTTAGTGCCATTAAATATTGCTATCCAGTTACCAGTAGACCACTGGGCTTTATTATCTGCTAGGAGCTCACTTCATAAGATGGGTTTGATGGTAGCGAACGGGATTGGGGTGGGTGATTATGATTATCGAGGAGATGGCGACGAATACAAAGCAGCTTTACTCAATTTTACTGATCAAGAAGTTGTGGTTAAAAAAGGAGATAGATTGGTGCAGATGATTATTATGTCTAGAGAGAGCGTCGAGTTTGAAGAGCTTGATCAATTTGGAGCTGAAAATAGAGGCGGTTTTGGGAGTACTGGCAAGTAACTTCGTGTTTACTTTGGTTTCTGTGATAAAAAATAACTGGCTAGTTGGATTGTCAGTTTTGATTCAGTTTGAGGTGAGACACTTACCCACGGGGGAAGCGGGGTGTGGTGGTAATTTTTTTAGTTTTATTTTTTTCAATAAACACTTTTTTTGTTCTTTTTACAAGAAAAGACTGATTTGCTGATCTTAGTTTTTTTATTTAGAAACCAAGTTTTTATTTTTGGGAATTCTTTGTATTGTGTGCTGTTTTTTTTTCCTGTATGAATAATCACCATAGATACAAGTAGTAGTAGCGCTTTGCGTTACACAAACACAACATGTTGTGTTTTATAGATAAAATTTGTGAGTAGAGAAAAATTACCAGCGATACCAGCTTTTCCAGAAAATTGGCGAGAGGTTGATCATCCTTTTTATAACTTAGTTAAAGATATCTTGGCTGGCAAAGGGGCAACAGAGTTGGTTGACCCAGGAAAATTAACCCCTGAGGTTGATTTTTGGGGTGAAAAGGCACCTGAAGAAATCATTATTGCTACTGGTAGTACCAGAAAAGCTTTTATGATGAGTGTGGTACTTAATGAGATAGAGATTCCACTCAGACAAGCGATGGATTTTCAGGATTTTATTGTTCGCTCAATTTATAACGGTGATGGGTCATTAAAAGGCAAGACTTTTTTGGGAGAATTTCATGGTGTACCTGTGTTTGCTGAGTCTGCCGCTGCTGGAGAAACAGCGGGTAATAATCCCAAGGCAGAAGCAGTCAACAAAGCTTTATGGATGTCAGGTCAAAGAGACTATAAAGGTAGAAATGTCTTGATTGTTTCAACTGACACTGTAGATTTTTTGGACAGAGATAAAAATGGTGAGATCTCTAATGGAGAAGATGGGCTTGGTAAACCAATGAATCACCCTGATTATCCCCAGCAAAATTGGTTAATGAACTCCAAGATAGATCTTATTAGAAAACTAGGAGAAAAAGTTTTTAGTTGGCAAGAGGCTAGTTTTTTTGCAGCTTACACCAAAGAAAACTTTATTGAGGGTTTTGATTTAGTTCATACTAATGCGATCGCTATTCTGGAATTATTAAGTACTGGTGAGGAAGAGTTAGTTAGGATTTGGCAGGCCATAATTAAGAGTACTATTGATGAAGAATTTTTTGCCAACTATCGGCCGGTGTTTGACCAGGGTGGTGGTGGAGCTTCTCAACAAAATCAAAATTGGGAGTCTGCTGAAGAGATTTTTTCTTCTTTAGACAAAGAGAGTCAACAAGTTTTAGCAACAATCAAGGAAACCGATCCAGCCTTTTTTAAGTTTTTGGTTATTTTTCAAATTTCTGGCATGCCAGCAATGAATATTTTGCGCCAAATTGAAGATTGGGCAGAGACTAAAAGAGCAACACTTACCCAAAAAGAGGTTGTTGTTTTTGAAGCTGAATAAATATAGAGTGGGGAGGTTATGAAAAATCTTAAGGGTATTCTTATTTCACTGGAAGGTGGTGAGGGTGGTGGAAAAACAACTCAAACTATCCTTTTGAAAGAAAAGCTGGAACAAGCAGGTAGAGAAGTAGTAGCTGTTCGTGAGCCTGGTGGGACGGTGATTAGTGAGCAGATCAGAGAAGTAGTGTTATCTAGTAAAAACCAAGGTATTACCGATTTAACTGAAGTTTTGCTTTTTCAAGCAGCTAGAGCTCAAATTTACCAAGAAGTCGTTATTCCGGCCTTGGAAACTGGTAAAGTAGTAATTATGGACCGAACTCGTGATAGTAGTGTGGTTTACCAAGGCCTGGTGAGAGGTGTTGGTCGAAGTAAAATCGAAAAACTCAATGATATTTCTACTCAAAAAACCGTTCCACATTTAACGTTGCTTTTGGATGTATCGGTTAAGACAGGTCTAGCTAGAAGAGCTGACTCTGGCAAGATGGACAGGTTAGATCTGGAAGCAGCTGATTTTCACCAACAAGTAAGAACTGCCTACTTAACTTTGGCTAAAGAGGACCAAACAGGTCGTTGGCGAATTATTAATGCAGAAAAAACTGTTGACCAAGTGGCTAAAGCTCTATGGAAAGAAGTTAAAGCCAAAATCGATGACTTAGCCTAAGCTTTATGCAAAAACTTCCCAAAGCAGTTACTAGATTAATTGAAAAATTTGAACGTTTACCTGGCATTGGTCCCAAGTCTGCTCAGAGATTAGTTTTTTATTTACTTCATAATCCTGATCATGAGTTAACTGATTTTGCTGACAAGCTTGTTGCCTTGAAAAAAAATACCGTAATGTGCGAACAGTGTCACAATGTGGCGGAAGAATCACCTTGCTCAATTTGCGCTGATGAAACTAGAAATAAACAAGTGATGTGTGTAGTAGAGCAACCACTAGATTTATTGGCGATAGAAAGATCTGATATTTTTGCTGGTCAATATCATGTGCTTCATGGGGCGATTTCTCCTTTAAATAATATTGGACCAGATCAACTTTATTTAAAAGATATTCTTAAGCGTTTGGAGGGGGTGGAAGAGCTAATTTTAGCCACTAATCCCACTATGGAAGGGGAGGCTACTGCTCTCTATTTGACTGAGTTGATTAAAAAAAGTAGCCAACCGGCAATTAGCCAGATTAAAATTACTAGAATTGGTCATGGTTTGCCCATTGGAGCCGATATTGAGTATGCAGATGGCGTAACTTTGGCCAGAGCTTTGGAGGGTAGAAGAGAAGTAGCTTCGTGATATACTGATTAGTACAACATGGTTAACAGCCGAGTAGTGAAAATATGCCGATTTTTTCTCGATTGAGAAAGGGTCGGTTTTTTTGTTCTCGATTAACGGTTGGATCGGGAGCCAGAAAGGAATGTAATGGACATTATTGTTCAAGCCAAAAATGGAGAAGCTTCTCAGGCCCTACGTTCTTTTATTAAAAATCAACTCATCAAAGTTGAAAAGTTAGGTGTGCCAATTAGACAAGTGAGGGTATTTTTGGAAAATATTGCTAGAAAAGATAGTGACCCACATCGGGCAACAGCCGTAGTAGATGTTGAAATTAAGGGTAAGAAAAAAGTTTCTGTTAAAAGTCATGCCTATGATCTTTATCAGGCTGTAATAGAGGTTTCCCAAGATGTCTTAAGACAAGTGAGAAAAAGAAAAGAAAAGCAAGTTACTAGACTCAGAAAAAGACAGCGGGAGATGGTTAGAGATTTAGAAGAATAGTTTAAGCAAGTTTTTAGCTGGCAAAATTTGATTAGCTCCTTGTTCTGGGGCAAGCTCTTTAGTATCGTAGATACATATGTCAGATCCACAACAACAAGATCCATTAGCTGCTTTAGAAGAACTACTTCAAGATTCCAAGGGAGCTGGAGCCAGTCAACCAGCTGCTGATGGTGATCAAGAATCGCAACAAGCAGAAGCGGTGGCCGAAGAACAAAAAAAACAAGAAATAATTGCTTTGGAAGAACAGCAAAAGCAAAGAGATGCTGAGGAAATTCAAGCTCAAATCGAGAATTTGAAAAAAATTAGTGACACTCCCCAAGAACAGGCTCGGTTAGCCCAAAACGAACAACGAGTCGAGACAGAACACCATCAACAAGAGGAACAGAGTCAGTACCAAATTAGACAGTTGGGACATACCAAGGTTTAAAATGATGAGTTCGGGGCCAGGATCAAAACCAGGGATGGCTGCTAGGCAAGGAGGGGGCTTTCGTTCTGGATTTGGCCATTTTAACGAAGAACACCTAGAGCAACAGGCTTTAGCTGGAGCTTCTCAGCAACATCAATTGACTCAACAAACCAGCAATGCAGCTCAACAAACGACTGGTGGTTCAGCCATTCAACAAGGTGGTGTTTCTCAGGAAACACCACACCAAAAACAACCGCCAAGAGAAGTTGATACCATTAAAGAAGAAGGCAAAAGAGCAGTTAAAGATGTGCTTGATGAACTGAAAGGATTTTTTAGTCTTCATAGTTTACTAGAGATTAAAAACGAGGATACTCCAGAAGAAAAACAACAAAAGCAATCTGTTTTAGAAAGATTCAACAAACTTACTGATGAGCAAAAACAAGTAGCTCAAAAAAAATATCAGGAGAAAATGCAACGGCAGAAAGCTGAAGAGGAAGCCAAGCAAGCTCAGAAACAAAAAGAAGAGGCTGCTAAGCAGTCTTCTTCGATTGCGCCACCATCTAGCCCCAAAAAAGGAGCGGTGGGACCAGCTGGTTCCAAGAAGCAACAAACAGCACAGTTAATTCAACAAAGTCGACAGACTATTGGTAAAGTTCAGAGCGCTAACTAGTTTTTTGTGACTTATTTCGTTCCAGATTGTTTGTTTTTACGGTATGATATCTCTCACCATTAATCACAATAAAAGCTAGCTAAAAAATTATGAAACTCTACAACACTCTTTCCAGAAAAGTAGAAGAATTTTCTCCCAGAAATCCTGATTTAGTGACGCTTTATGCTTGTGGCCCCACTGTTTATGACTACACCCATATTGGTCACGTCAGAAAATATACTATGGATGATGTTTTGGTGAGAGCTTTACGTCATGCTGGTTATGAAGTGAAGTTTGTGCGTAATATTACTGATGTTGGTCATTTGTCTTCAGATGCCGACACAGGTGAGGATAAATTAGAAAAAGGTGCCAAAAAATATGGTATGACTGCTTGGGATATTGCTAGAAAGTTTGAAGACTATTTTCATCACAGTATGGATAAAGTTGGTAATGTTAGGCCAAATATTACCAGCAGAGTGACCGAACACATTCAAAATCAGTTAGAGTTAGTTAAAAAACTGGAAGAAAGGGGTTTCACTTATGTTATTCCAGATGATGGAGTTTATTTTGATACTAGCAAACTGCCTGACTATGGCAAATTGGCTCACTTAGATCGAGAACACTTGCAAGAAGGAGCTAGAGTAGAGAAAGTAGCCGGAAAGAAAAATCCCACTGATTTTGCTTTATGGAAATTTGAAAGATCAGGTGAGAATCGAGCTATGGCTTGGGCCAGTCCTTGGCATCCCAGAAGTTTTCCTGGTTGGCACATCGAGTGTTCGGCAATTAGCATGGAGCACTTGGGTGAGCAAATCGATATTCATACTGGTGGTATCGATCATATCCCAGTTCATCACACTAATGAGATTGCTCAGAGTGAAGCGGCTACAGGTAAAAAACCTTTTGTTAAATATTGGGTTCACCATAACTTCTTGTCAGTCGAAGGTCAAAAAATGAGTAAGTCGCTCAATAATTTTTTTACTCTAGATGATTTAGAGAAAAAAGGTTATGACCCGATGGCTTTTAGACTTTTATTGCTCTCAGCTCACTATCGTTCTGAAATGAATTTTACTTGGGATAATATGGAGGGGGCTCAAGTTTCTTGGGAAAAACTAACTGACAAAATCAGAAAATTAATCAAAGATAAAGAAACTGAGGTTGAACCAACTGCTGAAGCTTTAGCCAAAGAACAAGAGTTTAAGAAGAGATTTTTTACTGCCATCGAAAACGATCTGCATACACCAGAAGCAGTAGCATTAATGTGGGAAGTGTTATCAAGTGATTTGTTAGCTCAACAGAAGTATCGTTTATTGCTTAGTTTCGACGAAATTCTGGGGTTGGGGTTGGCAAGAATAGATCTTTTAGTAGAAGAGACTTTACCAGAAAATATTCAAGAATTAGCAAACGAAAGAGTTAACGCTAGAATGACCCAAAATTGGCAGTTAGCAGATGAGTTGAGAAACCAGCTAGAACAATTTGGTTATCAAGTTAAAGATGGAGTAACGGGTCAAGAAATTACTAAAAAGTAAAGAAAGGGCAAATGTCTGGATTAATTATTTTTATTATTATTTTGTTTTTAATCTCTTTGAAGCAAATCAACCAGTATGAACGGGGGGTAGTTTATACCATGGGTAAGTTTTCTGGTGTAGTTGGTCCGGGTTGGGTCTTTATCTTGCCTGTTTTTCAAAGTTTTAGAAAAGTCGATATTCGTACTAAAGCTGTTGATGTACCCAAACAAGAAACGATTACCAAAGATAATGTTTCTTGCAAAATGAATGCGGTGATTTACTACAAAGTATCTGATGCTGGTAAAGCTATTAATGAGGTAGAGAATGTTTTTTGGGCTGTCTCTCAGTTAGCTCAAACCACTATGAGAAGAATTGCTGGTGAAGTTACCTTAGATGAACTACTCTCTAACCGGGAAAAAATCGCCAAAGAAATTTTAGAAACAATTGACCCAGTCACTGATAAGTGGGGAATAGAGGTAGAAACAGTTGAGTTAAAGGATATTGAGTTACCAGAAACAATGGTGCGAACCATGGCCAAACAGGCTGAAGCAGAGAGAGAAAAAAGAGCTACCATTATTAATTCTGAAGGAGAAGTTGTTGCAGCTGGTAACCTCAAAAAAGCAGCAGAGTTGATGAGCTCAAGCCCTGGTGCTTTACACTTGAGAACGCTTAACTCAATCAATGATATTTCTTCTGATCAATCAAACACAGTTATTTTTGCTTTACCGGTCGAGGTTTTAAAAGCCTTTGACTCATTTAGTAAACAGGTTAAAAAATAAAATTTATCATTTCATTAGGCCTGCTTCTTTAAAAGAGAAGTGGGCCTTTTTGCTAATGATTAAGTGATCCAAAAAATTAACCCCCAACAACTGACAAACTTGACTAATTTTTTGCGTGGTTTTTTTGTCAGCTAAGCTTGGTTCGGTACTGCCTGAAGGGTGATTATGAGCCAAAATAAAGCTAGCAGCAGGCAGAGTAATGGCAGGATAAAGAAGATCTTTTGGTTCTAGCAGCAAATAATTTAAGCCACCCAAAGCAATCATTTCACTATGAATTAACTCTGAAAGAGCATTGAGGTATAAGCAAATAGCCCATTCTTTTTGTTTTTTTCTAAGTTTGGTTAGATAAGGTAATGCTGTGGTTGGCGAGGTGATTTTATCTGTAATTGGCAAGGCATTTCTTCTACCCAACTCAATGGCTGAAATAATTTGACTGGCTTTAGCAACTCCAATTCCTTGGTGTTCAGTTAGTTCACTGGGTTTGAGGAGTTGTAATTTTTTCAGTGGGAATTTTTTTAATAATCTTTGCGCAGTTTGATTGGCTGAAAGTTGTTTGTTGCCAGTACTCAGTAAAATAGTTAGGAGCTCGCTATTAGTTAAGTTCCTTGCTCCAAAAAGTTCAAGTTTTTCTCTTAGTTTTGGTTTCACTAAATCACAAGTTTAACCAGTTAAACTGACAAGTTTTTTAATAGCTCCATCAATTTGGCATAAAAGCGAAGGTTGTGAATGGTTGCCAAATGAAAGGCCAAGTTATCTTTAACTTTAAATAAGTGGTTTAAGTATGATCTAGAGTAGTTTTGACAAGTATGACAGTCACAATATTGGTCAATTGGTTGGATATCTTGCTTGAATGATCCACGACCAATGTACAAGTAGTCATACCAATTTTCAGCTCGGTTAAAGTCTATGGTTGTTGGATTTTTGGTAAAAGTGTAGAGTCTTTGATGTCTAGCATCTCTAGTGGGGAGCACACAGTCGAAAATGTTATAGCCCATTTGATAAAGTCTCACGATATTTTCTGGACTACCAATTCCCAGAGCAAATCTAATTTTATTGTTGGGTGTGACGTCAGCGGTGATTTGACACATGTCATAGTCAAATGAACCATCGGCTTTGAAAGGCCAGCCACCCAAACCATAACCATCAAAGCCAATCGCTTCTAATTTTTGAGCACATTCTTTTCTCAATTCATGATTATTATGACCCTGTACGACTCCAATTAATAATGGTCTATTTTCATCATTATAGCCAAGTTGGTGGCATTGTTTGGTAAATTCTGCTTTGCAACGCTTTGCCCAAGCAACAGTCCGATCAATACTTTCACGTAGTCTTTTTGCTGAAGCATCGATTGGTGAAAAATCATCCAAACAAATCATAATGTCACTTTGGATTGAGAACTGAATGCGAATGGAGTCTTCTGGGGTAAATAAAATCTTTTTCTGTTGTTTTTCGCCACTATAAAGTACAACTCCATCATCAGTAATTTTGCCTAGCTTGGGGTTTTTGTGAAGCAAAGAAAATAATTGAAAACCACCGGAATCAGAAGCTGTTAAACCATTCCAGTTCATGAATTTTTTAATGCCACCAACTTGATCTAAGACTTCCGTACCAGGATTAGTCATTAAATGATAAGTGTTGATAACCACTCCGTTGATGCCGGTTTTGGCCACAGTTTTACTATCTAAACCTCTTACCACCCCCAAAGTGGCATCAGGCAAGTAAATTGGAAATTGGTATTCTTTGCCCAAGATTTTAGTTTTGGTGAGCGTTGTTTTTGAATTCATGAGGAGAATTATAACCTGCTAGAATAAAATCTGTGAGTTTGATGAAAAATACTGACATATTAATTTTTACTACTGGTCAGGGTCATGAGTCTTTGGCTAAAGTTGTGGCAGAAACAATTACTACCAAGACCAAGTTTACGGTTGGAATTTTTAAGTATTTTCCAGACTTAAGTCTTCATGTGCTGTTGCATCGTTATGCTCCCAGGCTGATGAGACTATTATCCAAACCAATAGCAAATAAACATGTATTGAAACTTTCCAGATTTGTGACTGGCTGGATGTTTGAAGCTTTGGTGGAAAAGCAACTTAAAAAACATCAACCCAAAGTAGTAATTTCAACTTTTTATTTGCTTAATCCAGCACTTGAAAGACTCAAAAAGAAATATAATTTTTATTTTATTAACTTAATTACTGATCCTAAAACAATGATTTTAATGAATCCTTCACCTCAAGCTGATGTTAATTTTGTTTTTGATCGGTGGCAAGCCGAAAAAATAGTTCAAATGTATCCGCAGGCTAAAACTAAAGTAGTTGGTTGGTTTGTTAAACCTATTTTTGAAGAGGTTTACCAGCAACAGAAGTTAAAAAAAGAATTGGGTTTTAAACCAGAGATACCTTTGTTTTTATTGAGTTCTGGATCTTTGGGAAATATCGGTCCAGCTCAATTTTTACCTAAGTTTTTGACTATTAAAAAACCACTCCAAGTAGTAATGATTTGTGGTAGTAATGAGTTTTTGAAAGATATCGCTAATGGTTTTAAAAGTTCATTTCTTAAAAATAAAAACTTAACCTTTAAGGTGTTTGGTTTTACTGATGAAATGGATAAATATATGAAAGCTGCTGACTTAGTGATTGGTAAATCAGGACCAAATACTTTGTTTGAGGCCACTGCGACGTTAACACCTTTTATGGCAATTAACTATGGTGGAGCTCAAGAAAAAGGCAATCAGGAACTAATAATTAATTACCAGTTGGGTTTGGTTGAAAATCAATTAGAAAAAGCTTGGCAAAAACTAGAAAAATTCATTGACAAACCAAGTTTATTACTTTCTTATAAACCAAATTTACAAAAAGTAAAAACTACTAACATCAACTCGAAAGAATTATTATTGGCAGTAATTAATCAAGCACTGTCAGTTTGAAAAATTATTTTTTTTGATTAACTTTATTTGGTTGCCAGACGGTAATTTCAGGTTTCTGGTGAAGAATATGATCAACTGCTTCTACGCCTTGCATAAAAGTATGGTCCATATTGGAAACTTCATATTTCCAAGCACCAAATCTACCTCTAGAGTAGATTTTTTCTTTCAGTAAATTTTTCAAGATTTTATCAATGACTTTATTTCTGGAAATAGTTGGCGTGGGGTAGCCAAGTTGTTCAGAGTGACTCCATGAATGAATAATTTGTTGTTTATTTTTAATTAATTGAGCTTTAATAACTCCTTTGATGACTTCATTGATAACTCCTTTTGAATTCTGAAAAGTAGTATGAGGTGTTTGTGCTACTTCACACATTAAGGACCATTGAGTTTTATAGTCTGGTACATTGTTTTTTGAATAATTAGAGAAAACTGTAGCTCTAAAAAAAGGAATATCTTTTTCTGGAAAGTACATCCAACATTTTGTCTTAAGTTTTGTTGGTGTTTTGCCTTTTAATCCAAGTCCAACTATATGGACTGCCGAAGAAAAGAGATGGTTTTTGGCTGTTGTAGTTAATGGATGAGCAGCAATTTCTAGGAGTTTAGTAACTGGTAATGAAGAGATTAAAAAATCATACTGGTAAGTTTTACCATCTCTGGTAGTAACGATCTTTTTTTTGTAATCTACTTTAGTAACTTGTTTGCCTAGTTTAATTTTTTCTTTGGCAATAGTTTTGGCAATTTGTTGCCAAATATAACTAGTACCTCCTTTTTTAGGAAAATGAAAGACATTATTTGGTCCCCAGGAGACATCATCTCTTTTATTGGCAATATTTTTCAAAGTCCTAGCTAGATCTACGGTAGCTACACGGTCTCCCACCCAATCAGCATTAATGGTTTTTAAATCATAACCCCAGGTTTTAAGATTTTGAGGGATCATAAAGTGTTTGGCAATGCCTTGGCCAAAGTTATAATTGATCCATTCCAGAAAGTTTGCTGGTTTATGTTTAGTTTTAATTTTTTTTAATTCAGCAACACATTCTTGCTGAATTTTTTTTGGTAAATAATGAAGGTTATATTGAAAGGGGTAGGGAACAAAGGTGTTATACAACCAGACCCAGGCCTCACGTTGAAGAGTGTTTGCTTTTTTTAACACATGTTTAGCAAAAACCTGATCAAAATATTGGTAATGAGAGTGAACTACGTGACCCCCAATATCCCAAGTAAACCCTTTGTCATCAACAAATGAAGTCGCCAAACCGCCAACAAAATTATTTTTTTCTAGAACTAAGAAATTCTCATAACCCAACTCTTGGAGTCTATAAGCTGCTCCTAAGCCAGTTGGTCCAGAACCTAAAATCAAGATAGTTGGCTGTAAAGTGGGTTTTGCCACGAAGCCAATTGTACCTGAAAAATAACTTTCTTCATTAATAAAAAACCACTAGTTACAAGATAAAGCTAGGTTATTTTAGGTTAAATTTAACCATCATAGTGCTCATCATCAGCCAAGGAATCAGCCCTAGTAAGATGAATAGTACCATCGGCATGTTCTGGTGGAGCATAGATGGTATAAAGTTTTAAAGTTTCTGTTACTGAGGTATTAATCACATTGTGCTGTGTTCCTGCTGGAACGATAACAGCATCTCCATCTTTAACTTCATATTCATTATCATTAATTATCACTTTACCGAAACCAGCTTCGAAACGGAAAAATTGGTCGTGACCTTCATGGGTTTCCAAACCAATTTCTTCTTGTGGCTGAAGAGTCATCAAGACCAATTGCATGTTTTTGCCAGTAAATAAAACTTGACGAAAATTTTCATTTGTCAAAGTCTCTTTTTCTATAGGCGCATAATATCCAGTCATGAAAGTCCTTTCTTTCTTAGTTAAATACTAGGTTTATTTTGCTGTTGCAATAATCAGTGTTCCTGCTGTCATCAGTAGCGCACCGATAATTACTGGTAAAGTTAGATTCTCTTTAAGAAAAATAGCAGCCAGCACAAGCGTAATCACTAAACTTAACTTATCAATCGGAACCACTCTACTGGCTGGTCCTAGTTGGAGAGCTCTAAAATAAAATAACCAGGATAAGCCAGTGGCAATTCCAGATAAAATTAAAAAAAGCATTGAGTTTTTATTTATTGATCCCAGTTGACTCGTAGATTTTTGGGCAAAAGCGATTCCCCAGGTAAAAATTAGAATCACTGTTGTTCTAATCGCTGTGGCCAGGTTGGAGTCAACATCTTTGATCCCAATTTTAGCCAAGATGGAAGTAGCAGCAGCAAAAACAGCAGCCAATAGAGCATAAATCATCCATTGCATATATCAACAGTTATACACCTTTTAGTTTGGCTTTTAAATAAACTCTGTACATTTTTTTACAAAGCTTGTCCCATAATGTGGTATAATATTCGTTTTCCTAAACACATCGAAGGAGGGAACAATGGAAAACAAAAAAAAGAGACTCGCAATCATTGGCCTTGGAGGTCAGTCTAGGAGTGAGCTTATTCCCGCTTTATTAAGATTGGCTGATCAATGTGAGATTGCAGCTATTTGTGACATTAGTCAAGAATTTATTACTTTGGCTCAAGAATTATTGCCCAATTCAGAACAGGTTAAAGTTTATAGTGACTATAAAGATTTATTTGCTAAGGTTAGTAAAAAAGAGCTTAAGCTTGATGGAGCAGTGTTGTCGGTTCCTCACTTCTTGTACAAGGATATTATTGAATTAGCAGTAGCCAATAATGTGACTGTTTTTAAAGAGAAGCCATTTGCTCTTAATCTAGAAGAAGCTAAAGCACTTAGCACTTTGGCAATGAAAGATAATGTTCAAATTTACACTGTCACCAAAAGACAGTTCTATCCATCATATGCCATGGGTTTGCAATTATTACATGATGGAGTGATTGGTACACCTTATATGTATAATGCTCGTCATTTTATTCCTCATGGCAATCTTTATGAGGGTTGGAGAAGTGCTATTCAAGCTGCTGGTGGTGGTGCATTAATTGATATGGGTTACCATTTACTTGATGTAATTATGAGATATTTTGGTGAAGTGAGTGAGGCCAATCTTCATTGGTCAAATATTGCCAAACCAAATTATACTTATGAGGTTGAAGATGCTGCTAGCTTACACAACTGGCATCCTACTGGCGTTCAAGGAGTTTTTCAATTGGCAGTGCTAAGCGGTCCCAAAGAAGAATCAATTGAAGTTAGGGGAACTAAGGGTAGGTTTGTAGTAACTAAGTCAGATTTAACGGTTTATGATGTTCAAGGGAAAGAATTAAACCACTACAGTTTTGCTAGTGACGGTACTGATGCTGTTATCAAGGCTTTTGAGCAGTTTTTAGCCAATGATAAATCAATTTGGTCACAGAATATTAGTCACAACATGAGAATCATGAGAGTGATTGATATGGCTTATGAAAGGAGATTTGAATAATGAAATTAGCTTTAGTTACTGGAGCATCAGGCGGTTTGGGTAAAGAGGTTTGTAAAGCTTTGGTTGAAAAAGGTTTCAAAATTGTTGCGGTTGATTTATTAGAAACAGAAACTCTTAAACAGAATCTAGCTGAATTGAAAGATAATTTAGAATTAGCAATTGGTGGAGTTGATTTTTCTAAACCAGAAACAATAAAAAATTCTTTGGCCAAATTTTTACCCAATAAAAACTGGACTGTATTGGTTAATAATGCTGGTTTAAGTGTTGGTGGAAAACTAATTGATGGTACTTTGGATCACTGGAATTTAATGATGAATATTAACTTGACAGCTCCTTTTGTTTTGAGTCAGCTGTTTGCTCAAAACTCAGCAGAGTTCAATATTAAAGGCTCAATTGTTAATATTTCTTCAATGGTTGGCGTAATTGGAACCAAAAAACCCGGCTATGCTGCATCAAAGGCTGGTTTATTGGGTTTAACCAAAGCAGTTGCTTTACAAGTTGGGCCCAATCTTCGTTGTAACGCCATTTACCCAGGAGCCATGGATACACCCATGACTGCTGACTGGGATGAGGAAACTAGAAATAAAATTGCTTCAAATACTCCTATTGGGAGAATCGCTGCCCCTGCGGAAATAGCCCAAATCGTGGCTTTTCTGACTGATGATAAGCAATCTGGATTTTTGACAGGTTCGATTATCAATGCAACAGGAGGGCAGTATCTTGGCCAATAGAAAAAATGTTTGATGCCTATCAAAATATTTGGTTTTGCGGGTTAGCCGCTTCAGGAAAAACAACTGTTTTAAGATTGGTCAATCAATCTTTGGGCAAAAAGGTAAATTACTTGAATGATTCATTGGAAATGGTTGAGTTTATTAAACGTGATGTTGAACAAAAACATCACCATAAACCGACTCCGGATAGTTTTGTCTTGAAAGATTCAGAGCCAGTTTATTATTCTGTAGCTCAACTGGTTGAAAAAGCTCAACTTTCAGATAAAAACAAAGTAATAGAAATTTCCAGAGGTTTTGATGAACAAGGCGTAGTTGATTTTTCTTACCATCACTTGTTTTCTCAATTATCTGAAAACCTAAAAAAAACATCGTTATTTGTTTATATTTATTCACCGGTTGAAGCAAGAAGACAGAGGAATCAACAGCGACCACCTCTCAGTAAAGATGCTACTGTGTTTGAGTCTTTCTTTTGCCCAAACGAAGCTTTTGAGCGGTTCTTTGTTCATGATGATTTTTTACAGGCAGTTCATAAATATCCAGTCAATGTTTTGTTTATTCCTAATATCTTTGATTTAGATTATCTTAAAGATAAAGTAGAAAAATTATTTTTAAGAACTTATGTTGAGCCAACCAAGAAATAAAATAATTGAATTATTGAATTGGTTTGAAACTAGTGATTCTAGAGAATTAGCTGACGTTAAAAAAATTATAGAGTTGGTAACCAAGCATGAAAATATTTTTATTAGAGATTGTTTAGAGGCTCATTTGACTGGTTCGGCATTAGTGGTTAATCCAACCACCCAAAAAATACTTTTACATAACCATAAAAAACTCAATAAGTGGTTGCAGTTTGGTGGGCATGCAGACGGGGAAACTGATTTAGCTAAAGTAGCGATGAAAGAAGCAAAGGAAGAAAGTGGTTTAACTGATTTGGAGTTTTATACAGATAAACCGATAGATATAGAAGTACAAATTATTCCAGAAAAAAAAGGAATTCCAGCCCACTTACATCTGGATTTTCGTTATTTAATTTTTACCCAAGCAGAAAAGCTACCTAAGCCAGCAGAACATGAATCACAAGACTTAAAGTTTCTTAGTTTTTCAGAAGGATATGAATTAGGTGATAAACTAGATTATGCTTTGATGAGATTAATTAAAAAAGCAGCAAAGGTTATTTAAAAGTTATAATTAAACTATGCATGAAGTTTTACCAATAGAACAACAAGAAGCCATTAAGCATAATTTTTTACAAGCGTTAGAACGAGAATTAACAGGTTTTGACTATGAGGTAGTTATCGAGCATGGTGTTGGTTTGGTAGTGTCATGGGGAAGTCCGGTTAGAAAAGAAGATTCAGTAGAAATTACCAGTAAGTTATATGCTGTTGCCAGAAAATTAGGTCTTGAGGTGGAGACATTTCTTTCTGGAATTCAAAAACATCCCTCGAGAATAAGGTTTGGTTTTTCTGGAGCCAAAGTTTATGGTTTATTTTTGTTGTTTGATGACAATAAAGAAGTTCAACCCGAACAAAACTGGCAAGTTGTCCAATCTGAAGATGAAGCAATTTTATCTGTTGGTTTGAATCAAATTTCACCACTTACTGGTGTAGACAATTTTTTAAGGGCCTATGCCAAAATGGTTGCTTTTGCTAAACAAAAATTTAGCGGGGATGATTTTGCTATTAGATTTGGTTTGTCTCATTTTAGTCAAGATTTATTAAAATTAGAATTCAAAAAAACTTTAAAAAAGAGTAAATAATGAACATTTGTGTCTTTGGTGACAGTATTACTTGGGGAGCTAAACTACCTTTTAGAGTTGGTTGGGCTAATTTATTACGTAACCATTTAGAAAAAGTCAGTGATGAATTTTTCTCTGTTTATGATTTGGGAATAGATAAAAATACTTCAACGGATTTATTAAAACGTTTTGATCAAGAAGCTCAGGCTAGAAACCCAGCAGTGATTATTTTTGCTATAGGGACTAATGATGCTGCCTTCATCAGAGTCAAAGAACAACCTATTACTCCAATAAATATTTTCAGAGAAAACCTAAACTTATTGAGTGGGTTGGCAAAAAAACATACTTCTAGAATTATTTTTGTTGGTTTGGCCAAAGGTGATGACCAAATAACTAACCCTTTGCCTCAGAGTACGACTGGAAAGAGTTACGATAAAGCGAATCTTAATCAGTACTCACAGGTAATAAAAAAAGTTTGTGAAAAAGAAAATTTTACCTTTATTGATTTACAAGCTATTTTGACTGATACAGACTTTGCTGATGGTTTACATCCCAATGTGGTTGGTCATGAGAAAATTTTTCAAGCTGTTGCTGAAAAACTAGATATTATTCTAGATGTTGATACCAAAAAGAAATATGCCATAGTTAACCATCAGGATGAAGTAGTTGCCGAAAAACTAAAAGAGGCAGTAGCAGAAAAAGATATTTTTAGGGTCTCAAGTTTGTGGTTAAAGAATCAAACAGGTGAAGTATTGTTAGCTCAAAGAGCTTTTCATAAAAAGAATGATCCAGGAAAATGGGGACCAGCGGCTGCCAGTTTTGTGGAGAGTGACCAAACTTATGAACAAGCGATAGTTAAGGCTGCTGAAAATGAATTAGATTTAAAAAACTTAGCTTTAGAGAAAAAGACAAAGTTGTTTTTATCAGGAGACAATCAATTTTTTTGTCAGTGGTTTATAAGTTCAGTAGAGAATAGTGAAATTAATTTTAATAAAAATGAAATCGCTAAGATCAAGTGGTTAAAGCTTGAAGAGTTGAGACAGTGGTTCACTAAAGAGCCTCACTTGTTTGTTCAAGATTTTGCTAAGTATTTGCAATTATTTTCTCAATAATTTTTTCTAAACATCAAGTACAATACACATATGTCTTTATCAATTGGAATTGTTGGTTTACCTAATGTCGGTAAGTCTACTTTATTTAATGCTTTATTGAAAAAACAGGTAGCTTTAGCAGCTAACTATCCTTTTGCGACGATTGAACCCAATAATGGGATTGCTGAAGTACCAGACAAAAGATTGATTGTATTGGCAGAAGTAGTTAAAACTACGGTGATTAAACCAGCCGTGGTGGAGTTTACTGATATCGCTGGCTTAGTTAGGGGTGCTTCAAAGGGTGAGGGTTTAGGCAATCAATTTCTTTCTCACATCAGAGAAACCGATGCTATTTGTCATGTGTTAAGAGCTTTTAGTGATAAGAATGTAATTCGTGAAGGAGCAGTTTCTCCAGAGGAAGACTTGGAGACAATTAGAACAGAGTTACAACTAGCTGACTTGGCGACTTTGGAAAAACAAAAACCACCAAAGGGAGGAGTAGACAAAGAATTATTTATTCGTTGGGAGTATGTCCAGAAGTTCCAAAAAACTTTGGCAGCAGGTCGAATGTTAAGTGCAGATATGACAACTTATGGTGATGAAAAAAATGCAGTTAAATATGCTAGAGAGCTTAATTTATTAACCTCTAAACCAGAAATTTTTGTACTTAATGTTGATGAAGATGTTTTGAAAGATGAACTTAATAAAGCAAGTGAGTGGGCTAAGATTTTAGAGGTAAAAGCAGAACAAATAGTGATGGTAAGTGCAAAGATTGAAAGTGAAATTGCTGTTTTAACCACTGAAGATCAAGAACTTTATTTATCAGAACTTGGTTTAACTGAAAGCGGTCTAGAAAGATTGGCAAAAGTTGCCTATCAAACACTTAATTTGCAAAGTTTCTTAACTGCTGGAGAAAAAGAAGTTAGAGCCTGGACCATTAAACAAGGAATGACTGCTCCACAAGCTGCTGGTGTAATTCATACTGATTTTGAAAAACATTTTATTACTGCCAGAGTGGCAAATTATGATGATTTTGTGAACTTAAAAGGTTGGTCAGGATTGAAAGATGCTGGCAAAATTCGTCAAGAAGGTCGTGATTATGTGATGCACGAGGGTGACGTGGTTGAGTTCATGATTGGTAAGTAAAAATAAAGGATTTTTATGGTTGAATTTTCAAAAAAGTTTTGTCCAAACTGCGGATCAGATGGAAGAGCTGTTACCCTTTATGCAAATAATACCTGTTCTCATTGTGGAGCACCACCAGACCATAAAGAAATGGAGATTAAAAGAAATTTATTTGTTTGTCCAAGTTGTGGTGCTGGTAATATAAATTATGAAACCATTTTTCCAGACGGCACTTGTGCTCAATGTGGGGCTGCTCCAAATGAAGTCGGAATTATGGCCACAGCTGAAAAAGTTAGAGTTTCTGGTCAGTTTGGTTTAGTTTTATACGCTGATGAAGCTAGATTGTCAGGTAAAAAAATGGAGAAAATTTTGCTTGATAATAATGTTGAATTTATTAATGTTGAAGATCTTTTTTTAAGAGATGTTGAGCTGAAATTTAAAGAAGCAGCTATGAAATATTTTGTTTCAAAGGCAACAAGAGTTTTCATAATTATTTCTCCTGGGTTAGATGCTGATTCCTATTTTAAGAACTTAGTTGAATATGCTGTCCATGAACATAAGCTTTTTCCACTCACTGATGATTTGGGTGGTGAGGATACTGAAACCGTAAGAAGGATGGATGGAGCTTGGCATGTTGATGTTGATAATGTTGAGCAAATCAAAAAAGGAATTAATTTTTGGTTTCAACGATAATTATTCTAAATGATCTGCTATAATACACCCCTAGTAAAAACTTGGTTCCCTCTCTAGTTAGGTAAACAGAGGGCTCACAGCGAAAGGAAAACATGAAGCTGAAGACCGAAACCAAGACTAATACTTACGAATTGACCTATTTGGTCTCTGGAGGTTATACCGACAGCGAACTCAAAAAAGTTCAAGAAGAAGTCTTAGCATTGGTCAAAAAATATAAAGGAGAAGTTATCTCCGAAACAATGTGGGGTAAAAAACCCTTAGCTTATACAGTTCGTAAAGCTGGCAAATCTTATGATGAAGCTTATTACGTTCACCTTAGATTGAGTTTAGTGGCAGAACAAGCTCCAGAATTTGAACAAGGAGTTTATCTCCATAACTCAATTATTCGACATCTCATGGTAGTAGGTAGTAGCGAGGCAACAGAGGTACAAGCCTCACCAGAAAATTAAGATAGGGAAAAGTTACTTTTGTGTCATTTTGGCAAGTTAAACTAAAAACCATTAATAGACACAAGAGAGCGAAAGGAAAATATGTCAGTTAGATCTTTAAACAAAGTTATGCTTATCGGAAATCTTACCAGAGATCCAAATCTTCGTTTTACGCCAAACAGCACCGCTGTTTGTTCTTTTGGTTTGGCTACCAATAGATCCTGGACTTCAGCTGAAGGTGGCGAAAAACAGGAACGAGTTGATTTTCATAATATCGTTGCTTGGTCAAAATTAGCTGAAATTTGTGGTCAATTACTCCACAAAGGTGATAAGGTTTACGTCGAAGGTAGAATTCAAACTAGAGATTGGAAAACCGAAAGTGGTGAAGATAGAAGAGTCACCGAGATTGTAATCGACAACATGATGCTACTTAGTAATTCTAGGGGTGGTTCCACCAGTAGTGATGAAGGTAGTGAGGCTGTTGTTGCTCCAGCAGAAGGATCTGTCGCTGAAGACCAAGTGGCAGAGGTTGAAGATGTTGCTGACGACATCCCATTTTAAATTTTAGAAAGAATAAATTATGTTAAATAAAAGAAGACCAAGAGTAACCGATTTCTCTTATACTCGACCAGAAGAGTTGAAGAGATTTGTCACTGAGCAAGGCATGATTGTGCCACGTTCAAAGACTGGTTTAACTCAAAAACAACAACGTCGTTTGGAAAAGGCAATTAAGAGAGCTAGACACTTAGCGATGTTACCATTTACTCAAACTGTTTAAAAGTTTGTTTCAATTTTGTAAGTAATGAGTTCCGCACCCTTGATGGTGCGGAATTTATTTTAGTCAGAGTTTTTGACATTTTGCTTGGAGGTTGTTATGCTTCTTTCAAAGGTGAGCAAATGTTGCTTGCAAAAAAGAGCGTGTGGTCCAGGTTTTGTATAGAAACCCGGAAAACGAGGAAGAGGGGTTGCCTTAAAAGGTAACAATCGGGCTTCTTTTACTAATCACAAAAGAGAGCATCTGCGGAAACCCTCAGGTATGGGTATACCTCAAGAAGAAGTTTAAAACCAATCTGTAAATTTTGGGCCAAAGACAACTTCACACCCCTTCATTTTTCCCTTTATAGCTAGGTATTAAGTGAATTCACTGCTTTTGGTGGAGTTACTTTGTTCTAGCATTTTTAACAAATGTTTTTTGCAGGTTTTGTCTGCAAAAAAGAAGGGAACACCATGTGTGGCATTATTGGTTACAGTAGTAATCTCAACAACCAAACCCAAGTAGCAAATAAAATTATTACGGGGCTTAAGACTATGGAGTATCGTGGTTATGACTCTTGGGGCGTAGCTCTAACTACTGATCATGGTATTTTTATTGATAAAAAAACTGGCCAAATTACTGGTTTGGCTGCTAAAAACAAAAAACCTTCTTTGCTTGGGATTGGTCACACTCGGTGGGCAACTCATGGTGGCGTGACTAAGAATAATGCTCACCCTCATTTATCAATTGATGGCAGATTTGCAGTAGTACAAAATGGTATTGTTGAAAATTTTTTGCCACTCAAAGACCAACTTAAAAAACTTGGCTATAAATTTACCACCCAAACCGATACCGAGGTAATTGTACATTTACTGCACTATCAGCTACAGCAGACTAAAGATTTGAGAGTTGCTGTTAGCCAAACTTTTTTGCAGTTAACAGGCAGAAATACTTTTGTAGTTTTGGATAAATTAACCGAAACAATTATTGCTGTTCGGCAAGGTTCTCCGTTGGTAGTGGGAGTCGGCCGACAAGAAGTTTATTTGGCTTCTGACACGATGCCTTTATTGGGCAATGTGCCTGAACTAATTTATGTATTAGATGGCCAATTAGTGAAAATTAGTCATGGGAATGTGCAATTGTTTGCTGTCAAAACAGGCAAAAAACTTAATTTTAAGAAACATCTCTTAACCCAACAAGCAGAAAAGATAGATAAAGATGGCTTTCCGCACTTTATGGTCAAGGAGATTTTTGAGCAACAACACACGGTAATCGAAGCAGCTAGTTATAGTGAGCAAGATTTTTCTAAGTTGGTTAATAAAATCAAGATGGCTGACAAAGTTTATACACTGGGAGCTGGTACAGCGGCTTTCGCTGCTGGGCAAATTGCTAGGTTTTTAAGGATGGTTGGGATTAATGCTTTTGAACTTAAAGCTTATGAATCAGCAAATTATTTGCCCCTAATTACCCAAAAAGATTTGGTGATTGCGGTTAGTCAAAGTGGAGAAACAGCCGATACGTTAGCAGTTATTGAACAATTGAAAGAAAAACAAGTTGAGGTGGCTAGTATTGTTAATATGGTTGGTTCAACTTTGACTAGATTTTCTGATTACCAATTTTTTTCCAGATCAGGTCCAGAAATTTGTGTTGCTTCCACTAAAGCTTATACGTCTCAGTTGGTTTGGGGTTATTTATTAGCTCAAACAGTCATGGGAAGATATGATCAAGCTCAACAAAATATTCGTCAACTGGCTGACCAACTTCAAGCATACTTTTCAGATCACCATCACCAAACAGTATTTAAAAAACTAGCCCAACAATTAGCCAATCAAGAACACGTCTTTGTTTTGGGTAAAAATCAGCATTTTTATACTGCTTTGGAGGGTGCTTTAAAAATCAAGGAGATCAGTTATAAGCACTTTGAAGGTTTTTCAGCTGGAGAACTAAAACATGGGGTAATTGCTTTGATTGAAAAAGGCACTTTTGTAATTGGTATTGTGGGAGGAGATATTCAGGAACAACATGAAGTTATTAGTGCTTTGGCGGAAGTTAAGGCTAGAGGTGCTAAGGTAGTCGGTATTGCTCAAGAAAACAATGATTTTTTTGATGTGCATTTGGTTGCACCTGAGCTTGGAGAACTTGACCCAATTACTAAGGTTATTCCTTTTCAGCTTTTGGCTTACTACTTGGCGATTAAATTAGGCAATGATCCTGATAAACCAAGAAATCTAGCTAAAAGTGTGACTGTCAAATAAATTTCTCTGTACCTGATGAGGCTGAAGGGTTACAATAAGTCGTTCATATGAAATCAATTACTTTACCCAAAAAAAATCAGATTTTTAATCTGCAAAACCTACTCAATACAGTGGTGGTTATTTTATTGTTGTGGGTAGGAGCGTTAATTGGTTTCCAATTTTCTAAAACAGGTAAATTACCTTTTAGTTTGGAAAAAGTTGCTTTTATTGCTAGCTCAATTTCCAAAGAACAAACTAGGCAGTCTTCAAGGCTAACTGGAGATCCTAAGCCACAAGATGATTCTGTTAATTTTAATACTTTTTGGGAAGTATGGGGTTATCTTGAAAAAGAATACCTAGAACCAGAAAAACTTGATGCTGAAAAAATGGTTCATGGAGCAATTGCTGGGATGACTGCTTCATTGGGTGATCCCTATACTGCTTATTTACCTCCAGAGGATAATCAACGAAACGGAGAGGATTTAGCTGGTAGTTTTTATGGAGTGGGTATTGAACTTGGTTATATTGATAATACTTTGGCAGTAGTGGCTCCGCTTGATGATAGTCCAGCTCAAAAAGCTGGAGTAGAAGCTGGAGACTTGATTATTCATGTTGAAGATCAGCAAACTGGTTTGGATGAAGATACGACTGGTTGGTCTTTAAATAAAGCAGTTAATAGTATTAGAGGTGGCAAGGGAGAACCAGTTATTTTAACTCTTTATCGACCTACCGATAAAGAAAGAGGGACTTTTGAGATCGAAATCATCAGAGATGAGATTGTTGTTAAATCAGTAGAATTAGAATTTGTGGAACATGCTGGTAAAAAAGTTGCTCATCTTAAATTAACTAGGTTTGGTGAAAGAACCGAGGCTGAATGGGATGACGCTGTCGAGAAGATTTTGGCCAATAAATCGACTCTCTCAGGCATAGTATTGGATGTCAGAAATAATCCCGGTGGTTTCTTTGATACTTCTATTACAGTAGCTAGTGAGTTTTTTAAAAGTGGGATAGTTGTTTCGCAAAAAGGTAAAGTTCAAACCAGAGATTTTAGTGCTAGAGGTAAGGCTAGATTAGTCGGCATTCCAACAGTGGTGCTTGTCAATAAAGGCAGCGCCTCTGCTTCTGAGATTGTAGCTGGAGCATTAAAGGACAATGTTGGGGCAAAACTAGTGGGAGAAAGAACTTTTGGCAAGGGAACTGTGCAGGACAGAAGAGAATTGTCTAATGGTGGAGGAGTTCACATCACAATTGGTCGTTGGTTAATGCCTGAAGGAGAATGGATTCATGAAGAGGGAATTCCTGTGGATGTTGAGATCAAAAATAATCCAGAGACAGAACAAGATGAGGTGTTGTTAAAGGGTATCGAATCTTTATAAAAACATGACTGCCAAACTAAAGTATTCAAGAAATATCCTGATTTCTTGGTTATTAGTGTTTCAGTGGGAACTTTATTTTCCGATTGCTATCTGGATATTTTATTTTTTGCGTTTTCTAGATTTTAAAGAAGTCGCTTTAATTGGTGCTGCTACCACGATTGCTGGGAGCTTGTTAGAAATTCCTACCGGGGCAATTGCTGATGTGGTTGGCAGAAAGAAAACCCTGATTCTATCAAGAGTTTTTGGTGCAATTTCTTTTTTACTAATTATTGTGGGCAAGACTTTTTGGTGGTTTTTAGTGGCTAGATTAATCCAAGGTTTGTCTCAGGCTTTATGGTCAGGTGCGTTGGAATCTTTGCAATATGACACTTTAAAGGACGAAAAAAATGAAGGTCAATTTGTGCAGGTTGTAGCTAAAAATGAGACTCTTAGTTGGTTAGCACTGTTTATCTCGGCAATTTTGGGTGGCTTGATGTTCGATCTTGATCCAACCTTACCTTATGTAGTTACTTTAATCTTTACTTTGGTGGCACTCGGTTTGAGTTTCTTTTTAGTTGAACCAAAAATTGATTCACAAGTTTTTTCTTTTAAAACCTATCTGAAACAAAACTTAACTGGTTTTAAAGAACTTTTTGCTCAGAAAAAAAACCGCTCAATTACTTTCATTTTAATTACTATTGCGGCAGGTTATGTGATTGCAGCTAAAATCTTGGGAATCTCTCAAGCTAGAGAATACGGTTTGGGTGGTAAAGAAGTCGGCTTATTATTTGGTTTTGGTTATTTAGTAGCGGCTTTAGCCGCTCACTACTATCCCAGAGTAAAAGCTAGGTTTTCTGCTGGTAAACTGGCTGTTTTGGCTTCATTATTTTTGGTGGTTTCTTTCTTGGGTGCCAAATGGGTGGGAGCAATTGGGGGCATGTTTTTGATCTTTATCAGAATTAGTAGCTCGACTACTTTTAATAATTCGAAATCTTTATTATTAAATGAGTTTATTGACTCAAAAAACCGAGCGACTGCTTTATCAACAATGGCGTTATTATCTGATTTACCATTTGTTTTATTAGCTTATTTTATTGGTGACATGATTGAACAAAGTTCTCCTAATGAGTTTGCGTGGATTCTGGGGTTAGTGATGATTGGGTTATTGGTGCCACAATTAATCAGATATAAACAACTGTCTTCATTGGGTAAATTGACTTAAAAAAACCACTTATTAAAGTGGTGTATTTTATATGAGCGGGAAGCCCCGCTGTCAGTTGATACCGACAGCGAGACTTCTGATTCACGCTCGATTTGCTTTACGGGACCATGCCCTTGAGGATGGTTGTAATCATCTTAAAGGCGAAGTACATCAGGTCTTCAATGACCTTGTAGGCATTGCTAGAAAACCATTGCTCTGTGGTTAGTTTTTTGGCAAATTCGCTGATTTTGTCAGCTAGTTGTCTGAAAATGTCCACAAAGTCCCACGGCTTGCAAGGGCCATCAGACCGGTTGATGTTGGATTCGAACATCTTATGTTGCCACTGGTTCCCGTCCCACCACATCAGATGGGTGAAAAGGTTCATGTAGCACATGCTGGATAAACCGATATAGGTCAGGGTAAAGGTTGAACCAGCTGGACCTTTGAAGGTTTTTTGGTCCATTCCGATGTTGGCAGTTGCTGTCAACGGAATAGTTGACGCGGTTGCGTACAACTTATCCCACTCAGCATTTGCCTGTTCCCAGCTAGTAATGCTGGGGATTTCGCCAGTCATGGGGTAGGAGGTAGTGATGACTCCTTCATACCCAAGGACGATGACTTGAGTTTCCGGAGTCAGCGCCTCCATTTCCCAACTTGCCACTTTCGCGGCATAGGTTTCTGAAGTAGCGATGTAGGCATAGGTGGTACCTACACCAAGCGCATACCCCAGACCGATTAAAGTTGGGCCCAGCCAGGACAGGGAAGGCAGGGCTACAGATTCAGGAGTGGCAATTTGCCAGGCGTTCTGCCGGATGGCGTAAACCGTGGCCAGTCCCATGGACTGGGACAGTTCTGCCGCCGTCATGGTTTGGGCTTTGGGCTTGAGGTAGCGTGGGACGCAGTAAGCGCCGCGCTCTTCATAAGTCATGCTTGTGTAGGCGATAGCTTCGATACAAGCCGAGACCATTGGGTCGGCGAAATACGGCTTGAGGTCGGCGTAAACATACACGCCGGCCGGTTGGCCAACTGACCCATCGGGTAGAACAGGGGAGGATTCGACATTACCGGTCGCGGGAGCAGCCGGAGCAACGCCAGCGCTAGGGGCACAGGCGGAGAGGAAAACGGCTAAAGTGAGGAACAGAATTCCTACAACTTTAAGCTGATGTTTCATGATTGAAATACTTTCTTGGTTTTTTAGTCGGACTTCCAGGTTACACTGACTGTGATCTGGCCGAATAGCTAGATCTCAGCGTCCGCTTTATTGAAGACAATGAAAAAACTTAGATTTAAATGAAATAAAAAATATAATAAGTAATAGTCATTTAAAAATCTATAAGTTAGAAAAACATCCTCTTCAAGAAAAGCAGACGCTGAAATATATGGTCTGTAAAATTGTAGGAAGCAAATCGATTGTGATTTTTGGGAGTGATTAAAAGTAAAAAATCGCATTGATTTTTGGCTTAATCACAACCAATGTCTTCCTACAGTAGGATGTTAAAGAGCAGTTTAAAATATTATCCTATAATATCATATTATTAGGACTTAGTCAAGTTGTTTGGGTCAGGAAAAATATTAAAAAGTTATTTTTTATGGTTTTTTTAGCTACAGTTAGGCCAGTCTGAGTTATGGTAAGACTTTGTTGATTTTTTAGGAGAAAATGGGAGATTAGGGTGAGGAAAAGGTTTTTTTTAGTTTACTACTCACTCTGATTAGTTTCTTCTTCTGGAGTTTCTAGCTTTTGCCTCACCTCTAGCAACATTTTTTTAATGTCGCCTTCAATAATAGTTTCTAAGCTATGCCAAGAAACATTAATCCGGTGATCAGTGACTCGATTTTGAGGGTAGTTGTAAGTACGAATCTTCTCAGCTCTCATGTTACGACCGATGGCTTTTCGAGCATTTCCTAAAGCAGCTTGTTTCTTTTCTTCTTCAATTTCCCAGAGTTGGGCTCTAAGTAACTCCAAAGCAATTTGGCGATTTTGAGCTTGTTTTCTCTCTTGACTGGAAGTTACGACAATTCCAGAGGGGGTATGGGTTAAACGGACAGCACTACTAGTCTTATTCACTGATTGGCCACCAGCTCCACCGGCTCGCATAAATTGCCAGTCTAAATCTTCATCTCTAATTTCAATCGCATTCTCCTTAATTTCTGGCAAAACAGCCACTGAAGCTGTCGAAGTATGAATTCTACCTTGGGCTTCTGTTTCAGGGACTCTTTGGACTCGGTGAACTCCTGACTCATATTTGAATAAATCATAAGCATAAAGAGTTTCTTCACCTAACTCGATACGACCACGAATCTTGATTACCAGGTCATCGATGTATTCCATTTTAAGGTTATTGTTCTCAATAAACCTTAGATACATGCGCAACAAATCATTGGCCCAGATTTTAGCCTCATCACCACCAGCTCCACCTCTTATTTCCAAAATAGCACTAGATTTAGAAGTATCTGTCTCACCACTCTCACTACCTTTGGAGCCTTGTAATAGCTCTTCAGCGGCGTCTTCTAAGGCTTTTTTTTGAATTTCAAGCTCAGTAATTTCCGCTTGAGCCAATTCACCTAAATCAGGATCAGTAAGTAAAGCCTGATTTTCAGCAATTTTTGTTGATAGCTGGTTAATTTGTTCAAGATAGGGATTATGCATAGAAAAGATAAAACTCATTATACCTCTTAATTGGTAGAGATGAGTTTAAGCCTAGTTTGATGAGCTAATTTTGGGAAGCTTTGATTTCTTCGGCAGTAGCTTTAGCTGATTGTTGAAGAGTTGATTTTTGTTCACGCAAAATCTCTTGATAAGATTTTGGTTGATTGGTTTTGTCATTAGCAGCTTTAGTTTTCTTTTTGGCAGTAGCTTGTTTATCTTGAGCCAACCTCATTTTTGCCATAAAGCGATCCACACGACCTTGACGATCAACAAACTTCATTTCACCGGTAAAGAAAGGGTGACAAGCACTACAAATATCTACAGTGATGTTTTGTTTGGTGGAACCAGTGGTAAAAGTGTTACCACAACTACAAGTAACGGTAGTGTCATGGTGCCACTGAGGATGTATATTTGTTTTCATTTTTTTCCTTAAAATAAGATATCTATCTCGAAGAAAGAGATTATATCATGGACCAACTGTTTTTACCAAGCCTGTCTGAATGAATCAAGTTGTTCAACACTAATAACTTTTTGTTCACCTGTTTGCATGTTTTTAATCGAGATAGTTTGGTTTTTTATTTCCTCTTCACCTACGATAAAAACATAAGGTATTTTATTTTGATCAGCGTATTTAAATTGTTTACCTAGCTTATCAATGTTTGGGTAAAGCTCGGTTTTAATGCTTAGCTGTCTTAATTTATTTGTTACTTGTAGGGCAGTGGCAAGGGCTTGCTGGTCAAAGTTAGCCATCAAGACCTCAACGCCTTGATTTTCAGGAATGATTTGTAGGGATTGGGCTGCTTCAACCATGCGGTCAAACCCGAAAGCAATCCCAGTGGCTGGAATTTGAGGGCCGCCCAAATCTTTAATTAGGTTGTCATAACGACCACCACCACCACAAGAGCCAGCTGAGTACTCTGGGATGATCACTTCAAAAATCATGCCAGTATAGTAATCTAAACCACGAGCCAAAGTGGGTGTAAATTGGATAGCTTCTTTAGGTATACCCAAATTAATGGAAATTTGTTCAATTTCTTTTAAATTTGCTGATTTTTCAGCACCTTTTATTGATGTCAAAGTTTTTTCTGCGGTGTTTTTTTCTAGGCCTTTTTTAACTAATTCAGTGATTACATCTTCGGGTTTAATTTTATCTAATTTATCAATACTTTGAATGATCGAAAAGACGTTAACTTGGGTGTTGGAAAAAGGAGTTAAGGTTTTAATCAGAGTTTCTCGATCATTAAACTTCAAAATGACATTTTTAAAACCAACATTTTTGAAAGCTTGATAAGTACAAGTCATGATTTCAGCATCGGCTAGGGGAGAATTACTACCAAAGATATCGATATCACATTGAGTAAATTCTCTGAATCTGCCTTTTTGAGGTTTTTCTGCTCGGAAAACATTTTGAATTTGGTAACGACGAAAGTATTTTGGTAACTGGCTTTGATATTGAGCCAAAACTCTAGCGCTAGGGACGGTTTGGTCATAACGCAAGCCAATTTTTCGTCCGCCACGATCCTCAAAATTGTAGACTAGTTTGTCTGCTTCATCGCCATATTTACCAAGTAATAGGGCAGCATACTCCAAAGTTGGTGTTTCCAAAGGTTGAAAACCAAAGGTTTCAAATGTTTCGGTTACTTTGGCCATCACAAAGTTACGAGCTCTTTTTTCTCTGGGTAAAAAATCTCTAAAGCCTTTGAGGGTTTGTATTTGTGGTTTTGTCATATCTTCTTTCTGTATTGTACTGATTTTTAAAATTGTTTTGTTGGCAGTTTGCCATGAAAAAACCCGCTTGGTGCGGGTATTTTAGACAATAACAACCATTACCCACACTTTAGCGGAGGGAATGATGGTGAGCTAGTTTAACAGCTACTTTTGTCATAACTAATATATCCTATAAAAAAACAAGTGATTAGTCAAGCAGATGAGAGTGTTAAAATAACAACATTCGGGCCACTAGCTCAGTTGGTAGAGCGTTGCATTCGCATTGCAAAGGTCAGGAGTTCGATTCTCCTGTGGTCCACACTAGTCCAAAAAGATAATACCGTTAAACATACGCTCAAGATCTTTTTTAACATTTTCATCAGGATTAGTAACTTGTTTACCAATTAAGTAGAAATGCTTATTAGTCGCAGTTGCATAAAAAATTTGGCCATCAAGATTTCTACCAGAAAAAACTAACTCTAAACTAGCTTTACCCCAAAGTTTTTTTTCTAAACTAGAAACAATAGTAATTTCTTTAAGATCTTCGTTAGTTTCAAGCTCGGTGGTAATTTTATTTTTTAAATCTAAAACAGCTTTTCCATCTGGGTTATCAGTACAGTAGATAATCATTCTGCCAGCTTCGGTTGGCTGATCAGATTCAGTAAAACCAACTAACTCTATTTGATTAAAAATATTTAGGAATGGAGTAGGGAAATCATTGTCAGCAGCTAAAGAGTAGGTTTTCCATTGAGCTAATTCGCCATTGTCAGCAGTTGTTTTATAAGGGGAAACTGGGACTAGGACATTACAATTTTCGTTTTTTTGGAGTTGCCAGTTTAATTTATCACTAACAGCCGTAGAGTTAGTAGCTTCTTCAGTTGGTTTGATGGTTACATCAGCTGGTGGAACCGGAACATTTTTAATTACTTCTTTAATCTCGACCTTACCGTTTTTTTGCATTAATAAAGCAAACTTTTGTTGAAGCAGATAGATAGAAAGGACCCCAAAGAGAATAGAAGTTAGGAAAAACATTACAGTAAAACGGAATTGGTGAGGATTTTTTTTAAATTTTTCAAGAGTTTTATCGACTTGTTTAAGTTGTTCTTCGCTGAGGTTCTTTTTGAGAAAGTTAAGCATAATAGTTCTTATTGTAAATAGTTTAAACTTCTCTGACCATCTCGATTTCATCATCGTATTGGTTTTGCCACTTAATACTTTTTTCTTTGATTCCATATTGAATAAAGCCTAGTTTTTGATAAAGCTTAAAAGCTGGAATGTTTTTTTTATTACAAGATAGAAAGATTCTTTCAATTTGGGTCTGTTGTTTGATTTTTTCTAGAAGATAGTTAAATAGTTTGCTAGCCAAACCCTGACCACGGTAGGCAGAATCTATATAGAGATTATAGAAAAAAGCGATATGTTTTTGTTTATCCATGTAAGATTTTTCCAAGTAAGCATAACCAACCAATTCATTTTCAGCAAATACACCATAGTAACCAAAAATAGGCTCACCAACAGCATATCTAAGTTCGGCTGAAAAAACCGAAATAGGTTTGTTATTTTCTGCTTCAAAAGTAGCCAAGAAACTTTCAGGATTATTAGCTAGTGCTTTGAGTCTTAAGTCTTTATAAATTTGAGCATCTTGGTAGTTTAGGAGTCTGATTGAGATCATGGTTGAGTTAATTCTTGGTAGCCAGTAGTGGTTAAATAAATGGTGTTTTCAAAACGATAACCAAATTTATCTAACAGGTAAATACCTGGTTCAATGGTAAAAGTCATATTAGCTATTAATGGTTCTTTGTTTAACCAAGAAATAGATGGTGGCTCATGAATATCTAAACCGATCCCATGTCCGGTGGTGTGGATAAACTCATCGCCAAAACCTTGCTGTTCAATATAGTTTCTGGCTGCTTGATCTAGATCTTTAACTAAGTGCCCATTTGGTCCAGTTGCAATTAAAGTAACTGCTTGTTGGTAAGCTTGTTTGACAATGGTTTCAATATTTAAAAATTCTTGACTTGGTTGGTCACCAAACCAAAAAGTTCTGGTCATATCAGACCGATAGCCGTTAAATTTGGCTCCGGCATCAATCAGTACTGCTTGATTCTTTTCCAGTTTTTGATCGGTTGGTTGATGGTGGGGAAGAGCTCCGTTGCCACCAAAAGCCACAATAGTGGGAAAAGCCACTGTTTCTGCTCCTAATTCCATCATTTGACCAATAATTTTACCGGCCAGTTGTTTCTCAGTTAGGCTGGTATTTAGCCAAGCAGGAATCAGAGTAAACACTTGAGCAATGATTTGACCAGCTTGACGTTGGTTGTTTAAAGCTAGTTCATCTTTGGTTAATCTTAATTGCCAAATTAAGTTGTGGGGTAAAGTTTTTAGGTTTTCTTGATTATAAATTTGTCTAAAAAAACTAAATTCTTCCGCAACTAAAGTCTTCTCATCGATCCACAATTGCTTAATTTGTTCTTGCTGACAGACAGTCTCGATTTTTTTCAAGTTTGTTTGGGGAATATAGTTTAATTCTGAAAAGTTGCTCAAAGTTGGACTGAAGTTGTGGTGGAAAAGAAAAGCTTTATTAGAAGTAACTAGGAGTAGCGCTTCTCTTTCTTCAGGTACTAATTGAGGAAAACCAGTAAAATGGGTGATGTCTGTAGCTTTAGAAACTAAGTAAGCCTCATTGGCTTTTATTTTTTGTTGAACCACTTTTAGCCGTTGAGCATAAAAGTGAGTAGCCTGACTCATATTACTCTTTAGCTAATGGGGCTAAAGCTCTAATGGTAGTGGCATAAGTATCATCATCATTTTTATAGCCCACGATTAATACTTGGTCTTCTTCAATCAATTGTGCAAAAGCTGTTTCTTCACCCTCATAATCTTCTATCTTGGTTTGGTTATTAATGATTACAGTTTCAATTTGCTCTCCAGTGCGTGGTTGAAAATCGATAGATTTACTTTTGATGTTTTTTAGTGAACCTAGACCAACAAAAATAGGCTTTGGTAAAGGTGAGCCACTAGAAATCTCGATCTTTTTTGGATTAATGGAGTCATCTTCCAAAAAGCCTAACACTAAGGCCCAGTCGTCGACAGAGACACTTTCTGCTTTAATTGGTTGGTTGTTTTTGATTAATTGCACATTTTCATCGAAGGGAACTATTCTAGTTATGCCATTAACATTGAGGGTAAAGGTTGTTTCAGAAACGCGGGAAATTTGGCCAACAAAACCTCTTCTTTGGGTAGAGATATCACCAAGCACTTTATCTATTTTGTCTTTGTTCAAATACTTTTCTTTTATGTTTTGGATAGCAGGGTCCGTTGGATCGACCTCTTCTGCTTGGGCTAAGACTGGTGTTAGTGGCCTTGTCACGACAGAAAGAGCTCCTACTATTATGGTTAAAGTTATAGTGAAGATGAAGGTCAAAACTTTTTTATTCATTGTTTTCCTCTTCAGCAGAGTCACTTGCTTCTGACATTAGTGAGTCGTCACTGACAACCAATGTTCTGGTGGACGAGATTGAGCGACCATTTTCATCCAAGACAACAACTGTAATGATGTTCGCCCCAGCTTTCAATTCTACTTCAACCGAAAAATTACCAGAATCATCTGAAGTAGTAATGTTTTCTTGGTTGCCTACTAAGACCACAACAAAACTATCTTCCAAAGTAGTACCTGAAACACTAACTGTGTTTTCATTCTGCACAATTTCGTTTTCTGGACTGTGAATGACTAGTTCCCCAGCAAATTGCTGGTCTGGAGCTGGGGTTAAAGCCAGTTCTTTTTGATCTTGGTTTGTTTTTTGTGAAATACCGGTCTTAGCCTGGTAAACACCATAAGTGATAAACAGGCCTAAAGACAAACCAATCAAAATAGCGATAATAATTTCTTTTTTCATGAGCTCACACTTTTACAAAGAGTATAAAACGTATTATAAATGATTTGTCACGAATGGTATCATCAATACACTAAATAAGTAAAAATATCTTATTTTTTGAATATATTTAAAAAAAGGGGAGTCTTAATGATTATCACTTATCACGGTCATTCTTGTTTCAAGTTAAAAGGTAAAACTGGAACTGTTATTACAGATCCTTATAGTGGGGTTGGTTTTACCATGCCTAGTCTAAGTGCCGATATTGTCACGATTTCTCATGATCACTATGATCACAATAACGCCAATGATGTTGATGGTACGGCTAGAAGAAAACGACCTTTTGTAATTGAGCATTTGGGTGAGTATGAAGTGGGAGGCGTGTCTGTTTTTGGCACTAAGTCTTTTCATGATGGAGAGGCTGGGGCCAAAGCAGGCTTAAATAGAATTTATGTAATTGTGATTGATGGGATCAGAGTTTGCCATCTTGGAGATTTAGGACATGAATTAGATGAAAATTTAGTTAAAGAGATTGGTGATATCGATGTTTTATTATTACCAGTGGGTGGTGTTTATACTATTAATGCTAAGCAAGCTGTTGCTGTCGCCAAAGCTTTAGAGCCAAGTTTTATTGTGCCAATGCATTATAAAACTACAGCTCACAACCAAGAAAAATTTGGTGAACTTCAAGAGTTGGGTGAGTTTATTAAAGAATTTGGAGTAGAGAATGTCGAAGAGATTGACAAACTTAAGGTTGAAAAAGAGCGTTTGCCAGAAGAAAAAGAATTAGTGATCATTCAACGGACTTAAATAAACTTAGAGTGAAATAACTAAAAAATCCAAATTTATCAATTAAATTCTTCTTGATTCTTATTAGGAGAATGGTACATTGAAAACGATGAGTAGTGTTGTCGCAAAATTACCCCCTCATGACCTAGAAGCTGAACGTTCAGTTTTGGCTGCGGTATTAATCGATCCAGATGCAATCGTTAAAGTGACTGAGTTTTTGGAGCCAGAGAGTTTTTACCAACCCAAACACCAACTTATTTTTGAAGCGATGCGCGATCTTTATGAAAAAAGAGAGCCGATTGATGTCATTACTTTAACTGCTCAGCTAAAAAAGAAAAAACAACTAACTAAAATTGGTGGTGCTTCTGAATTGGCAGAACTTTCTAACATCCTTTCAACTGCGGCTAATGTAGTTAATTACGCCAGATTAGTTCAGGAGAAAAACGTTAAAAGAAGACTAATTAGCCTTAGTAGTGAGATGAGTGAGTTGGCTTTTGATGAATCAAAAAATGCTAAAGATATTTTAGATTTGGCAGAACAAAAAGTATTAAATGTTTCTCAAGCCCATTCAGCTAAAGATTTTATTCCCCTCAAGGATACCTTGGTGGAAAGTTTTGACCGAATTGATGAACTGCAAAAGAGTGGAGGAGAGTTAAGAGGAGTTCCTACTGGTTTTCAAGATTTGGATAGAGTCTTAGCTGGTTTACAGCCTTCTAACTTGATTATTTTAGCGGCTAGACCTGGAACTGGTAAAACGGCTTTTTCACTTAATATTGCCCAAAATACATCAGTGCTCTCCAAAAAAAAGGTCGGCATGTTTTCTCTAGAAATGAGTAAGGAAGAGTTGGTTGACCGTCTGTTAGTTTCTCAAGCTGACATTGATGCTTGGAAACTGAAGACAGGTAGATTAGATCAACAAGATTTTTTAAAACTCTCGGATGCGATGGGGGTGTTAGCTGATGCTCAGATTTTTATCGATGATACTCCTGGTATGAGTATTTATGAGATGAGAACTAAAGCCAGAAAATTAATGACTGAACATAAGATTAATATGTTAGTTGTTGACTATTTACAGTTAGCTCATGGTAGAACAAAAGATAATCGTGTTCAGGAAGTGGCGGAGATTTCTCAAGGTTTGAAGAACATTGCTCGTGAATTAAGAATTCCAGTGTTGGCTTTATCTCAATTGTCTCGTGCAGTTGAGAGTAGAGGTGAAAAAGCGCCTCAATTATCTGATCTCCGTGAATCTGGGTCTATTGAACAGGATGCTGATGTAGTGATGTTTTTGTATCGTAAAGATGATGATATTCGTGAACAAGTTACTTTAAAAATCGCCAAACATAGAAATGGGGCATTAGGTGAAGTAGAACTCTTCTTTAGGGGTGATCGGGTTCGTTTTTATGGTATGGAAAAGAAGATGGGTGGTTAACCAGCAGTGAAGCCAAAGAGTAAATAAATTAGTCCTCCAGTTAGTACAGTAAAGAAGAAGAAAAAACCCAAGTTAGATTTAAGGTCTTTGAGTGATTTATCTGGATCTGGTTTATCCATGCTGACAATGACGACCAAAGCAATGCCCAACCAAATTAAACCTCTGGTCACAATCGACCAGACGCTATCAATAGCAAAAGCCTGCTGAAGAATCTCTTGTAGAACTTCCATTGTTATTACTATGAAGAGATTTGGACAAAAAAGCAAGATTATTTCAGTCTAGATGAGAATGTAGTATAATTGCCGTCTTCAGAGTAGAGAAGCCGAGGTGGCGGAATTGGTAGACGCGTGGGTCTCAAAAACCCATGAAGGCAACTTCGTGAGGGTTCGATTCCCTCCCCCGGCACAAATAAAAAAAACACCGATAGGTGTTTTTTTATTTGTCCTGGAGGAATAGGGAAGAGTGCCAGCTGAATGAAATGAAGCTGGTTCACCATCAAATGAGCTTTTTGTTATGATATAGCTAAGTATGTGGCCAACGATTTTTACTATTGGTAGTTTTGAGCTTTCCACTTTAAGTGTGATTTTGTTCTTAGGCTTTTTTGTGACAGGCTTTACTTTTTGGCGACGAGGTAAAGAAGAGCATTATTCTGAGATTCAATTATTCGATGGCTTTTTACTATCTTTTTTAGTTGGTTTTTTGGGATCTAGAGTTAGTTTTATTATTTTTCATTGGGATAGATTTGGTTTGGACTTATTTCAGTGGTTAAACTTTATTGGTAATCCAGGTTCTCATAAATTAGTGTTATTGGTTGTTTCTACTTTATTTTTAAATAATTTTGCTAAAAAGAAAAAGTGGGATAACTACGAAGTTTTGGATTTTTGGTCTTTATCTTTGACAATGTGGATGGTAGTGACTAGCTTAGGAGAGTTTTTGGCTGGTAATGCCAGAGGTTATCTAACTAATAGTTTTGTTGGGGTGATTTTTCCTGGTGCAATCGATAAAACTCATCCAGTTCAGCTTTATTCTTTGGTTTTCTTTTTGTTGTTACATTGGTATTTAACTTGGGCAGAAAAAAACTACCGCACTTTTGATTGGTATCGTTTGGGCAAAAAAGCTGCTCAAACCGGATTTATGATTAGTAACTTTTTTATCTTTTTAGCTTTGTTTTCTTCAGTGATGCTGCTTTTTCGTTTACCAGAGTTTGTAATGATGGGTAAAACACTAGATTTATGGCTTTATTTAGTGATTTTTTTCTTTGGAATCAAAATGTTATTAGCCAGATCAGACAAGCCTTTATTACCGGTTGCTTTAAAAGAAAAATTGTTTAAAAAAAAGAGAAAAGACCCGCTTGAATGAAGAAGCTAGCTCCTTTAATTAAGTTGAGTGCGATTTTTCTTTTTTTGGTCTTGGTTGATCAATTAACTAAGTTTGTTTTTCCAATTACCCATATTAATAGTGGCATAAGTTTTGGTTTAGCAAGTGGTTTAGAGCCGTGGTTATTGGTGATTTTATTAGTTGGAGTTTGGTTTGCGATTGAGTTTATCAGCAAAACTCAGTTTTTCTTAAAAAGATTAATGTCAATCTTTTTTTTGGCTGGAGCAGTGAGTAATTTATTTGATAGATTGTTTTTGGGAGGAGTGAGAGATTGGTGGCAATGGCCAATTTTTAATTTTAGTAATAATCTAGCAGATGTCTGGATAACAATTGGGTTATTAGGCATAATATACTTTGAAATATGGAACAAGAAATAAAAATAATTTTTGAGGATCAAGATATTTTAGTAGTGGATAAGCCAGCTGGAGTAGTGGCTAATCAGGCCGATTCAGTTAAACAACCTTCACTTCAAGCTTGGTTTAGTAAAAAATACCAAAGTACTTTTCCAAGTGATTGGCAAGTTTGTGTTCCCGAAGATTTTTCTGCTGAGTTTGGTAAACCAACAGAAATTTTTACCCAACGTCAGGGTTTAGTTCATCGATTAGATAAAAACACCAGTGGCGTGATGGTATTTGCCAAGCATCCTGGTAGCTTAGTCAATTTATTGGCTCAATTTCGTCAGCGAAAAACTTCTAAACAGTACTTGGCTTTAGTGCATGGAATTTTTCGAGTTCCAAAAGGAACGATTACGGCTCCTTTGGCTCGGGCCAGGGTAGACAGAAGAAAATTTGCGGTTGATGTCAATGGTAGAACTGCAGAAACTGATTATGAGGTGGTGAAGAGTTTCGGTGGCTTTACTGCTGATTTTTATAACCAATTTTCAGTAGAACAACAGAAAATTTTAAGACAAGCTGAGCGCTTTTATAACCAAGGTTTTGCTTTAGTTAGGTGTTGGCCTAAAACGGGAAGAACTCACCAGATCAGAGTTCATTTAGCTCATGAAAATCATCCCTTGGTAGGAGACGTAACCTATTTGGGAAAGAAAAGAGCCAAAGTCGATCCCTTATGGTGTTCAAGACATTTTCTTCATGCGGAAACCTTGGAGTTTTTTCATCCAAGAACTAATAACTTAGTAAAGTTTTCTGCAGAATTACCAGTAAATTTGAATCAAGTAGTAGCTTTTTTACAAGAAAAATAAAGGTAACCTATGAACTTTGCCAAAATTAATTTTAATCATGATCCAATTGATTACATTGCCCCTACTTGGAATGAAATGAGTGAATTAGCTTTTGTGATTGCTCAGCAAATGGCAAAACAAAAAATTACCGCCGACCGCATTGTAACTTTGGCCAAAGGTGGGTGGCCAATGACTAGATCTTTGGTTGATTTTACTGGGATTAATGAGGTAGCTAGTGTAGGGGTGAAGTTTTACAAGCCAGAGATAGGCCAGCGGTTTGAACAGCCTGAAATTTACCAAGATTTACCAATTTCAATCAAAGGTGAAACTGTAGTTTTATTTGATGATGTGGCTGATACTGGCAAATCATTAGAATTTACCAAACAACATTTATTAAAGCTTGGAGTTAAAAAAGTTGTCGTTGCTACTTTGTTTTATAAACCTCACTCTGTATTGAAACCTGATTTTTATGGAGCAGAGACTTCTGCTTGGATTATTTTTCCTTATGAATCGAGAGAGTCTTTTAGCTTTTTTAATCATAAATGGACCCAGGAAGGTTTGACTGAAGCAGAAATTGACGAGCGGATGGTGAGACTTGGATCTCAGAGAAATTGGCTGGCAGAATACAGAAAAACAAGTTAGAATGATCACGATCATGATTAAGTCTAGACTTTCATTTCTTTCCAGCTTATCTACTTGTTAATTTTGTCATTGGTAATTACAAGTAGAAGTGTATTTTAAAAAGAAAGTCGTTATTCATGAAAAAAGATCAAGTTTTTTCCTTAGTAGAAAAAGAGTGTCAACGTCAACAAGCAATGATTGGCTTGATTCCGTCTGAAAATCACATCTCTCCAGAGGTGTCAGCAGTTTTGTCTAGTTGTTTATCTAGTAAATATGCTGAAGGTTATCCTCACCGTCGTTATTATGAGGGTAATCAGATTATTGATGAGCTGGAGTTACTGGCTCAAGATAGATTAAAAAAATTATTCAAAGTACCTCATGTTAATGTACAACCATATTCTGGTTCACCAGCTAATGGAGCGATTGAGTTTGCTTTGTTAGAACCTGGAGATACTTTAATGGGGTTGGCTTTATCTGGAGGGGGACATTTAACTCATGGTCATCCTCAAGTAACTTTTTCTGGTAAATATTTTAATTCAGTTCAATATGACTTAGATAAAAATGCCAGAATTGATTTTTCTCAGGTTAGAGAGTTGGCTCTCAAACATCAACCAAAGCTTATTATTGCTGGCAATACGGCTTATCCTTTTGAGTTAAACTTTGCCAAGTTTAGAGAAATCGCTGATGAAGTCGGAGCTTGGTTATTAGCAGATATTTCGCATGTAACTGGTTTGGTTGTGGCTGGTGAGCATCTTTCTCCCGTACCTTATGCAGATGTAATCATGTCTACTACACATAAAACTTTTCGTGGTCCTAGAGGAGCAATGATTTTGGTGACTCAACGAGGCTTAGATCGTGATCCAGATTTAGCCGACAAAATTGACAAAGCAGTTTTTCCTGCTTTACAAGGTGGTCCTCACAACGCAACAACAGCCGCTATTGCTATTGCAGCAGCTGAAGCTATGAGACCAGAATTTAAGAAATATGGTCAGCAAGTGAAAAAAAATGCTCAAGCTTTAGCGATGGCATTAAAAGCGGAAGGCTTAAAATTAGTGGGAGATGGTACAGAAACACATTTAATGTTATTAGATTTAACTAATTATGGTGAGGGTATGGGCTTACAAGTGGCTTTTGCTATGGATGTAGCTGGAATTTATGCTAACAGAAACACTATTCCTCATGAACCTTGCTCACCTTTTTACCCATCTGGAGTTAGATTGGGAACACCATTAGTTACCACTAGAGGGATGAAAGAAAACGAAATGAAGAAAATTGCTAGTTGGATAGCTAAGGTAGTTAAAGAAGTTAAAGACCACCAATTGCCAACCGATAGAAAGGCAAGACAGGTATTTATTAAACAATTTAGAGCCGAAGCAAAACAGAACAAAAGCCTCCTAGCTATTAGGAAAGAGGTAGAGGCTTTTGCTCAACAGTATCCACTTTTTACTTGGGACTAAGTTATGACGAACTACCAAACTTTTATTAATAACTCTTTAGTTGAAGCTAGCAATATAGCAGCTACTCACTTTGGTCAGGTTTCATCAACCGTCAAAGCTGATGATCCCAATCAAGTTCTGACCGAGGCTGATTTGAAGATTGGTGAGTTTTTAGTTGACCAAGTAAAACAGAGGTATCCAAGTTTTAATGTGATCGATGAAGAGGCTGGGGTGATTGACAAAAACTCTAATTTTACTTGGGTCATTGATCCTATTGATGGCACCAGTAATTTTGCTCAAGGCTTACCCCATTATGGAGTAATGATAGGCTTACTAGATCAAGGGGAGCCAATTGCTGGCGGAGTGGCCTTACCTGCGTTTTCAGAAATCTATGTAGCCGAAAAAGGTCAAGGCGTATGGTTGAATGGCAACCAAATTACTATGGTTTATGATAAAAAACTGGCTGATTCTCTAATTAGCTACGGAATTGATGGTCACCCGAACCAAAGAGATAAAACTCATCAAGAAATGAGACTTTTAGAAGGGTTGGTTTTGAGTACCAGGAATATTAGAAGTTCTAATAGTGCCTATGATTTTATGATGGTTGTTGCCGGAAAGTATGGAGCTTATTTAAACAAATCAAGTAAGATCTGGGATAATGTTGCTCCTCAAGTGATGATTGAAGAAATGGGTGGTAAGTATACAGATTTTTCTGGTGAAAAACTCAGTTATGATCAGCCACTAACAAGAGTTGATGAAAATTTTGAGTATTGTGCTGCTATCTCTGAACAAGTTCATCAAGAAATTATGAAAATTTATCAGCAAGAGGAGAAGTCTTATGATGAATAGGAAAATTGGCGCTCATTTATCTACTGCCGGTGGGGTAGATAAAGCTGTTGAGAGAGCACATGCTCTTGGAGCTAATGCTCTCCAAGTGTTTTCGGGTAGTCCTCGGATGTGGAGGAGAACTCCATTAGCTAACATCGATGTCCAAAAAATTTGGTCAAATCAAGAAAAATATCTTGTTAAACCAATCTTTACCCATGCTTTGTATCTGGTGAATTTGGCTTCAGATAACCAGGAGTTGGTAGAAAAATCTATTCAGGCTTTAATTCATGATCTCAATTTTGATGCTTATATCAAAGGAGCAGGGGTAGTGGTTCATCTAGGCAGTCACCAAGGCAGAGGTTTTGCAGCAGTCAAGAATGATTTAGTTGATAGAATTAAAGTAATCTTAGAAAACACTCCTAGTAGTTCAACTTTTATTATTGAAAACTCGGCTGGACAAAACGGCAAGATAGCAAGTGATTTAACCGAGATTAAATGGTTAGTGGAGCGATTAAAGTCTAAGCGGGTGAAATGGTGTTTTGATACCTGTCACGGCTTTGCTGCTGGTAAAAAATTGGTTGGTGCTGATTCTGTGATTAATGAAATGGAGCAATTATCTCTGCTTGAAAGTTTGGCCTGTCTTCATGTTAATGATAGTCGGGATCAATTTGATTCTGGACGGGATCGCCATGCCAATATTGGTGAAGGAGAAATAGGATTAGAAACTTTAAAGGGGTTTCTGAATGACCAGAGACTAACCATGATCCCAATTATTACCGAAGTTCCAGGTGCAGATGGCAATGGTCCAGATGAGGAGAACATCACCAGATTATGGAAATTAGTTAAGTAATTAAATAATGTTAAAATAAGCCGATGCAAACGCAAATTATTGATGGTTATCAGCTGGCAAACAAAATTCAGCAACATTTAGTTAATGAATTGATAAACTCCAACTTGAATAAAAAAATAGTAGTAGCTGCTATTTTGTTTGAAGAAGATAAAGGTAGCCAACTTTATACTCAACTAAAAAAAGAAATGGCTGAAAGTTTGGGCATAGAGTATCAAGTTTTTTCTTTTTCGGTTAAAACTAAATTTGATCAAGTGTTAACCCAGATTCAGCAACTTAACCGAGACGATAATGTCACCGGTATTATTATTCAAAAACCTTGGCGTAAAACTTGGTTAAATGCTTTTCAATTAACAACTGAAGAAGGTAAAGATAAATTTGATTACTGGTGGCGGCAACTAGTTTGTTGTTTGACTCCTAAAAAAGATGTTGATGGTCTACATCCATCCAATTTAACAGCCATTAAAACTGGTGATTGGCGAGCGCAAGGAAGGGTTTTGCCAGCTACTTGTCAGGCGACGATTAGACTTTTGGAACAAGCTTTTCAGACTGATCAGTTATTTGCTTATCTTAGAAACAATCAGCTGAAAACTGTTATTTTGGGTAAGTCAGATTTACTTGGCCAACCATTATTTAGCATTTTATCTGCAAAAAAATGTAAAGTTGAAATAATTGGTTCACAGGAATTAAATCAAAGAATTGAACAAGGAAATAACCTAAAAGATGCAGATGTAATTGTAACCGCTACTGGTAGAAAAAACTTAATTACTGGAGACCTGATTAAAGATGGGGTAGTAGTGATTGATGTAGGTGAACCTTATGGAGATGTAGATACAGCCTCAGTGATTGGCAAAGCTAGAGCGATTACACCGGTTCCTGGTGGAGTAGGACCAATGACAGTGATCAGCTTGATGGAAAATGCAATTTACTTGGGAAAAAATAGTTAGCTGTGATATAATCCAAACTCTTAATAAGTATTTAATAAATAGCCCTGATTCACTTTGACAGCGTCCTGATTATGGTGATAGGGGAGAAACCGACAAAAATCGGTTAAATAAGGACAAGTATGTTTGTTGATTTTTCAACTTACCCAGATAAAGCTCCAGATTATGATCTTAGAGATCTTTTGGAAGCTGGTATGCATTTTGGACACAACAGTGCCAAGTGGCATCCCAAAATGAAAGAGTACATCTACATGGCCAAAGATGGTGTGCATATTTTTGATTTGGCCAAAACTGCCGAACAGCTTCGTTTGGCTTACAACTTCCTATTTGATCTTGGTGCTAAAGGTAAAAAAATTATTTTTGTTGGTACCAAAAGACAAGCCAGAGACCTTATTCGTAAATCAGCTACAGAAGCTGGAGCTTTATTTATTGCTCAACGTTGGATGGGTGGGATGTTAACGAATTGGGAGCAAATTAGTAAATCAGTCAAAAGGATGAATGACATTGAAAAAGGTCTGGAGTCTGGAAGATTTGATGGTTATACCAAATTTGAAAAGCTCCAACTAGAAAAAGAGCAAGGTCGTTTAGAGAGATTTTTTGAAGGTATCAAAGGCCTAAATGGTAAGCCAGACTGTTTAGTAGTAGTTGATCCCAAAAGAGAACAGTTAGTTGTTGAAGAAGCTAATAAAGTTGGTGTTCCAGTAGTTGCTTTAATTGACTCCAACACCAATCCAGAAAATATCTCTTTACCAGTTCCTGGTAATGATGATGCTGTCAGTAGTATAGAGTTTGTTTTAAATGAATTTGCTAAAGCTTATCTTGAAGGCAAAAAAACTAATAAAAAATAAAGGAGATAAACTATGGCTATTTCTATGGATGAAATTAAAAAATTAAGAGAAGAAACTGGTGCCAGAATCATGGATTGTAAAAAAGCTTTAGAGGAGGCTGCTGGTGATTATCAAAAAGCAATCAAGATTGTTGAGGAAAAAGGTTTGGCTCGGGCTGAAAAAACTGCTGATAGAGAAACTAAAGCCGGTTATGTAGCAAGTTATGTACATAATAATGGTCAAGTTGCCAGTTTGGTTGAGATTGTTTGTGAGACAGATTTTGTTGCCCAAAACGATGAATTCAGAAACATGGCTCGCGAAATTGCCATGCATGTTACTGCGATGAATCCAGTAGATGTTACTGAACTTTTGGACCAAGAATTTATTCGTGATGCTAGTACGACTATTGCCATGATGTTGAAGTCACTTAGTGGGAAGATTGGTGAAAAAATGGAAATTAGAAGATTTGTTCGTTATGAAGTCGGTGGTGAAATTACTGAATAATTTAATAGCAAAATAAGAATTATTGAAGAGGCGAACGTTCTCAAAGAGGTTCGCCTCTTTACGTTTTACTAGTTTTCTTTCAATAATAGGGCAGTGCAAGATTTTGTTGCTCATAAGCCTAAAAAAAAACCAGTGGCTGCTAAGTCATTAAGTAAGTTGACTGTTTTACTAATGGTTCTAGCCGGAGTGATATTAGTTATTATTTTTTTGTTAAAAAGTATTCACTTTGGTGATTTTGTTCGTTCTCAAGAAAAACAAACTATTTTACTTGTTTACAATGCTGCAGATAAATCTACAGCTTACTTACTAGAAGCTGATTTTTCATCATTAGCTTTGGCAGTGTATCCTTTAGACAGCGAAGTGGAGATTGAGTTGGGTGACTATGGTAACTATCGTTTTCAGTCTGTGTATCCACTTTTGGCCTCTGTAGAAAAAAAACCACTCAATTTTGTTAGATCGACTTATAGCTTTTCGTTAGGAAGAGTGATTGATGAGGTTTGGCCAGTTAACCAACCACTCAAATTTTTTACTCAAAAAACAGAATTAAAGAGCATCTTTTTTTCCAGAAACATTTGGCAATTACCTGGATCATTGATAATGAAAGGATCTTGGTTGGCTTTGGTAAGTGATCCCAGGACTGAGTTTAATTTCTATAATCTTAGAACCAGTTTTCCTCTAGAAACCCGATCAGACACGACTGATTCTTCTTTATTTTTATGTAGTATTGCTGTAATCAACACTACTTCAGTTAATGGTTTGGCTGGTCAAATAGAAAATGTTTTGAGTGCTGATGGTTTTTCGGTCATTAGAACAGCTACCGATGATCAAACTTTGGAGAAAACAGAATTAGTTGTAAGTACCGACAAAACTAGTCAACAACATTGTCAACGAGTCCAAACTAAAATTAGCAAGCTTTTGCCAGGAGAAGCGACTTTGAAACTAGACGATGGAATTACCAATCGTTATAGAGCAGATTTGGTTGTCAAACTTGGTGAAGATATGAAATAAACAGGCTTAAATTTCTTCACCCTTATTAATTTTTTCTAAGGTAGTTTCGAAATCGTCAGCTTTGTTGCCAGAAGATTCTTCTTCCTCATCCTCCAAATCAAGAGGAATATCGTCTTCAATGAGCAATTCTTCTTCTAGTGGAGAATTTTTGGTAGCCGAAATCTTACCCACCGGGAAAGAGAGAATATGTTTGTTTTTGGCAGAGGTTTTTTCTTCTCTAAGGTGAATCGAACAGCTAGCTTCTGCAAAAGAATGAATCAAACATTCGTATTCATTGCCTCGACTAATTAGTTTGCAAAGTCTAAAAGATAAATCATCTGGTAATGAGCCAACATATTTGCCATCTTCAGTTTCAACAGAGATATGTTTGCCTTTAGAGTTTAATTGGCATTTTTGACCAACTCGCAAAGTACTCAAAAAATCTTTTCTAGTTAAACGATGAAGTTCGGTAATTTTGGTTTTTCCTGGTTCTTCAATAAAATAAACTTGAGAAACAGAAACATTTGTTCTTTGTTTGTTTTTAAGGTTGGTTAAATGTTTTTTGGCTATAATATTGGATTTATCTTTAGCCAGTACGGTTTCAAAGGCTGCTTTGGCTTCTTTGGTTTTATCTAGCTGAATCAAAGCAAGACCCAAGCGATTGTAAGCACCGATGTCATTGGTGTTTCGGTCAATAATTTCAGTATTTAACTCGATGGCAGACTGCCAATCTTGATTTTTAGCAGCGCTAATTGCCTCTTGGACTAAAGCGGCGTATTTTTTCATAAATCCATCCCTTTTTCTCGTTAAAAAACTGCGTGAAAGAATACTGGCTGAGGCCAATATTGTCAAGCGATAATCTGTCACATACAATTCAGGGGAAAGGAATTCTTATGGCTGGTCACAGTAAATGGAATAACATCAAAAAAAGAAAAGGAGCTGTTGATGCCCAAAAATCAAAAATCTTTGGCGAAATGGCTCGTTTAATCAGGTCTGCTGTTAAAGAAGGTAAATCTGGTGATCCTCAAGCAAATCCTAGTTTAAGGACAATTTTAGATAAGGCTAGAGCAGAAAACATGCCTAAAGAAAAAATCCAAAAAGCGATTGATGCCGGTTTGGGTAAAGGCAATGGTAGAGAAGTAAAAGAAATAGTGTATGAAGGTTTTGGTCCTGGTGGAGTTGGCATGTTGGTTATGACTTTTTCTGATAACACCAACAGAACCACTTCAGAAATTAAAAGTATCTTTTCTAAGGCAGGAGGTTCAATTGGAGCTCCTGGCTCAGCAATGTACCTCTTTACTAGAAATCATGATGGTGGTTATAGTGTGCAGATTCCTTTTCAAGTAGCTGATAGAACTCAACAGCAAGCTTTACAAAGTTTGATGGATGAACTCAGAGAAAACGAAGATGTTGAAGATGTATTTTGCAGTGGTGAATGGGAAGGTAAAGAGTAATAATCTAGTTAGGTTATGAGAAGAAGAGAAAAATTTGTTTTAGCAGCAGTTGTTTTGAGTATTGGTTTATCTTTAGTTCAGTACACCAGCCTCGATTGGCGTTATTATGCTATTGCTGGCTTAATGGTGGTTACTTATTTCGCTTCGGCTTGGGCACTCAAAGATGATCTCCAGCCACATGAATGGTTAACGATTTTGCCATTTCCGGTAATTTATACCGCAGCGGTGGCTTTATTCTATTTCTTGCTGCCAACGGCTTTTTTAACAAGAATTTTCTTTTTGATTTTATTTGGAGTAGGTATGTACGCTTTATATTTGACTAGTAATATTTATTCGGTGGCCAAAGGAAGAACTATCCAACTTATTTACGCTGCTCATGCTGTAGGCTTGTTTTTTACCCTTTTTACTTCAATGCTTCTGACCAACACCATCTTCTCGTTAAGAATGCCTTTTTATAGCAATGCACTGCTTGGAGGCCTAGTTCACTTTCCTTTAGTGATGATGAGTTTATGGTCAGTTAAGTTAGAGCCATTTGTGAGCAAAGCAATTTTAGAAAAGACTGTTTTGTTAACCATTGTTTTAGTTGAACTGATGGCACTACTATCACTGTTACCCCTGCCAGCTTGGCATGGTGCATTATTCGTCATGGGCGTGTTTTATATTGGTCTGGGGGTATTACAAAGCCAAATTAGGGAGAGACTTTTTCATAACACTGCCAATGAATATAGTTTGGTGGCGGTTTTGCTTGGTTTTATCTTTTTTATTCTCTTACCATGGAAGTAATTGTTTAAGTGCTAATAATTTAAGTTTAGATCCTCCAAGACACTCAATGTGATTTAAGATTGTGTGCAAAGTGTTGTTTTTGAGCTAGTGGTTGCATTTTTTAGCCTGGATACCAGGCTAAAATTTTTAAACAGAGCAGGAGAGAGTACTTGAGTAAAACCAGAGTAATAGTCTTAGAAGTTTTCGAATAGTATTAAATTTGAACTTTACCAGGCTTTAAAATAGTTATTTTTGGTTAGTAAAAATAAAATTTTATTAAGTTTAAAAAAATATTTATTAAAAAAATAGGGAAGAGACCCAAGAGAAAACGGAGTAGATTGCCAGGCTAAAACAGGGAAGAGTGATATAGTTTGATATATTATTAAAATTGTGGAAAACTATAGGCTTTCCCGTGAAAAAGTTATAGGATCTTGTTGTAGGTTGGGCAGTTATCACTCGGGTTGATGATATACTATGTTATAGTTTTCTGTTCAGATAAAGCCATAATTCTGCAAGAATAATTCCAGGCTAATGGTCCCAATTGGGTACAAAATGTTCAGGCATATTTTCTCGAGTAGAGTGATAAATATAGCCTGCTACCAGAAAAATAAGAAAAATTTGGTTTTAGCCTGGTTTTGGGGAGTAGCAAAATAAAACCCGAATGAGCTTTTGAAAGGTCGAAAATGGTTTTTTGACTAGTGGTTACGAGATAGTAGTAATAAAAACTTCAAATATTTCATTAACTAAAAGAAAAAAATAAAAACAGAGCGGAGTGAGAGAGGCACTCCCTCTTTCCAATTTATGTGTTCAAATCACCAACAAAGATTATGTCGCACAATATAACTTTTACGACATAAGCCACAGAACAAATTGATTGGTAGTTTTCTAGTATTTTTTCTTACAGATTGTTAATAATGGATAATTAATTTATATATCAGTCTTTTTTAGTTATTCATTTTTATTACTTATTGCTCTATTTATTAGCTGTTTAATTTATGTCGGTTATTTTTGTGATAATTTACGACCTTTTATTTTAAAATTTTTCTGCTGGTTTTTAGAAAAACATTTTGGACTTAAAAGGATTTTTAAATTGATATATCAAGTTAATTTCTGATGATGATGGATTAGTCGTCTTTGCCAAAAAAAGCCGTTTTTGGGCTGTTTAAAAGGCTTAGTTTTTGCATAGTTTAGTAAAATCAACTAAAGTTGGTTGGTAAAACTAATTAGCAAATAACATAAATGTTTTTAATTGTTTAGCAGGATTTTTTTTGGACAAGTGTTCTTAATAATTAATTTATTAATTTCTGTTGGTTTATTAACAAGTTACTTTTTTAAAATCTAAAAAAAATTAAAAATTAATTAATCATTTATTGTTTTTAACATTAATCATGATTTTTCAATTTAAATAAATTTTTAGATACCTAAAAGTTAAACTGATTTAAATAACTCTGACTAAAAATTAAGTTGATTTTAGTTGCTGGTTAATTAGAGAATTAGCTTTGGAAAATATTGTTAGTTGGCTTTAAAGTTCTCCTCAAGGTTTAGTCAAGATCCTTTTTAGTAAAATCACTATACGTTGTTCTGCTAAAGAGCATCAGAGTATATCAGTGAATAATATTTGATAGATCAAGCTATTTTGGTAAATATGCTTATTAGCAGTAATTGATATTCTCTGCTAATGACTCATAGTATCTTGAGTTTATGACTTATTGGGAAAATACATTTTTTTAAAAAAAACAACCAATTAGCGAAATTTTAAATTTCACTTTTAGTGAATTGCTAGGCAGGTTATTAACCTTATTCTAAAGAAGATTCTAAAAATTAGCAAACCTATCTCGCTGTTTATAAAGCTTTGCGGTATAACTAGATTTATGGCAATATCAACTGTTCCAGAAAAAGCATTACTTAATTTTTTGGAATCATTAGAAGTAGAAAAAAACCTTAGTAACTTGACCATTAGAAATTATGGCCACTACTTAAGAAGGTTTAATGATTGGTTTACTGGCAAAGGACATCGAGATTTAAAAGAACTTGATCGTGAAATTTTGAGAAAATATCGAGTCTTTTTGGCCAGATATGTTGATGAAGTTGGCCGAACCCTGTCCAAAAAGACTCAGGGTTATCACATTATTGCTTTACGTTCTTGGTTTAAATGGTTGGTTAAAAATGATATTGAAGTGCTTCATCCAGAGAAAATTGAGTTACCCAAGGGTGAGTCTACGCCAATGAAGTTTGTTAGTGCTGAAAAGATTGAAAGCTTGATGGCTGTGCCAGATATCTCTCAGCCAAAAGGTTTAAGAGATAGAGTTATTCTTGAGGTCTTGTTTTCAACTGGGCTGCGGGTTAGCGAGCTGGTCAAACTTAATCGAGATCAAATCGATCTCAAGAGACGTGAGTTTGGGGTGATTGGTAAGGGTCGTAGGCCAAGAGTGGTTTTTTTGAGTGAAAGAGCTGCCAACTGGTTGCAGAGATGGTTAGACACTCGTGAGGATGAATGGCGGCCTGTTTTTATTCGTTTTTCTGGGAGAAAAGAAGCTTTATTTGTAGATGGTGAGGAAATGCGCTTAACAACCAGAAGTGTTCAGCGCTTGGTTGATAAGTGTAGTCGCCGAGCTCACTTACCGATTAAGTTGTCTCCACATGGCATACGTCATAGTTTTGCTACTGATTTATTGAGTAGTGGAGCAGGCTTGAGGGATGTCCAGGAAATGCTTGGTCACAAAAATATTGCCACTACTCAGATTTATACCCATGTAACCCGGCCCCAACTAAGAAAGGTTCACGAAGAATATCATTCATTGGATAAAGATCTTCAAAAATGATCATCTAGTTTCTTTTAGTTTGTATTTTTATTCATTTAAATATATTTTGTTTGTTTTTGTACATATTGTTTTATTTAAAAAATATTTTGATATATTTATTTAATTGGTTTTCACTCCTCCAAAATGTGATTTGGCTCCTCTACCCTATTTAAACTAACCTACAATTTTTTGGGTAGCTCACAATAAATATAGCTTTTGTCATTAAAAATGGTACAATTCTTACATTAAAAGCACTCAAGTTGGGCCTGTGGCGCAGTTGGCTAGCGCGTCTGTATGGCATACAGAAGGTCAGGGGTTCGAGCCCCCTCAGGTCCACATAGTTTAAAAAATTAAAAAAATTAAAAGACGCCATTTTCAGCTATTTGGCCGGTAATTCTCTTGTTTCTCTCAGCTATTTGATCAAAGTCTTTAGGATGAGTAACTAAAGCTTTTTTTTGTTGGTTCTCAAAAACTAACCACTGAATATTTTCTCCTAAGGAGCCAATTACTTGAGCTAGATCTTGCCAATGCTGATCAGTCATTAAGTGCAAAGGTAAGGAATCACCATTTTCCCCAATAGGGATATGAAGACCTGATTTTGGTAAATCATTAATGGTTGTTTGAATTTTGGCCAAAGTTGTTCTCCAGACTTGATCAAAGACTTTTACATCCAAAGTTTGTAAAGTGATTAGAGATTGGGTTAATTCTTTAAGTAAATGGACTAGATCTAACATAATTCCAGCCGAGACATCATGGTGTTGGAGTAATTTAATCTTTTCTACTGTTTTATCAAGAGAACCAATATCTAGGACGTTTTCCACTAACACATGCGTTTGAATTGGTTGCTTGGCTATTAAGCTAATTTTTTCTTTTGTTCTCAATTCTGGTTCATGAACCAAGAAATAGTTTCTTTTCCTATGGTCAAAAAGTTCTGGTCTGGCACTCAAAGCTAACTCTAAATCAGCTGTTAGTTGGTCGATAATAACGGCTTTACTTTTCTCTATTAAAGATGGAGCATCTTTGGGTGATCCAGTTGGACCATGAATGCCGACGACTGAAAGCTTATTTTTTTCTACTAAGTGTGGATATTGCGCTAGATATTTCCAAGCAAGCAATTCAACCGAGAGTTGTTCATTTTGAGCAAAAAAAGGATAAAGTTTTTTGGCCCAATTGGGGTTGCCGAAAGCACCAACAATATCAGTAGAAACCAAGAGCTCTGGTTTTGGCATGATCAACAGCTTATTTAGGTCTTTTCCTCTTCTTTTTCAAGTTCCCCGGTTAGAGCAACAGAGACCACTGAGTCAGTTGGTTTCAGCTTCATTAGAATTACACCTTGGGTTGGTCTAGTTAAAGAAGGAATAGATTTCTTACTGATTGGTAAGCGAATAGTTTGACCTTCTCTAGTACTAATTACCACATCTTTATGTGAATCCTCAATAATTCTAGCTGTGGCAACGTTACCGGTTTTTTTGGTAATTTCTGATACTTTTACTCCAAGTCCTGACCTCTTTTGTACGGGGTACTGATCTAGGTTGGTTCTTTTGCCAAGACCCTTTTCAGTTACTAGGAGTAAAGCAGTCTTACTCGTATAGTTATCATCGTTGGCAAAAGCCTCTACTCCAACAACGTAGTCACCTTTTTTAAGAGTGATTCCTTTGACACCTTTGGTATCACGTTGAGATGACTTAACTTCTTCTTCAGAGAATCTAATTGATTTGCCTTGGTGAGTGATTAACATAATGTGGTCATGGCCAGAAGTGACTCTCCCCCAAGACAGTTCATCATCATCGTTAAGAATGATCGCCACAATGCCGTTTTGACGAATGTTATCAAAAAGCTTAACAGCACTCTTTTTTACTAGGCCATTTCTCGTGGCTAAAGTAATAAATTTATCTTGATCTTCTTCTTGGTCAACTACCAAGATTGATTTAATATTTTCCTCTGGTTTAAGATTAAGCAAGTTAACAATTGCTGTCCCCTTTGCTTGTCTAGAAGCTTCTGGTAATTCAAAAGCTCTCATCTTAAAAACTCGACCTTGATTAGTAAACATCAAAAGATTGTCATGTGTTTCACAACTAACTACCGCTTGCAAGACATCTTCCTCTTTCATTTTGAGGCCAGAACTACCTTTACCACCTCTAGATTGAGATCGTAGTGCACTGGGGCTCATTCTTTTAACATAGCCACTTTCAGTTAAAGTGACGACAACTACTTCATTAGCTACCAAATCTTCTTCACTAAACTCACCAACTTTCCCTTTGACTAGCTTGGTTCGTCTTTCATCACCATAAAGCTCAATTGTTTCCTCAGTTTCTTTGATAAGAACATCTAAAATATCTTGAGGAGAAATCAGTAACTTTAATAAACTATCCATCTTCTCTTTAATTGCTTTGTATTCATCCTCGATTTTTTGTCTTTCCAAAGCAGCCAAGCGTTTAAGTTGCATCTCTAAGATTGCAACAGCTTGTTTTTCACTTAGACCAAATTTTTTCATTAAAGCTTCACGCGCCGTGTCTGTATCTTTTGATCTTCTAATTGTCTCAATGACTTCATCAAGATTTTTAAGAGCAATTAATAAGCCTTCCAAAATATGAGCTCTGTCTCTGGCTTCAGCCAGTTCATACTGAGAACGACGAACCACTACTAATTGACGGTGGACAATATATTCTCTCAAGATTTGTCTGAGGTTCATCAACTGAGGCGTACCTTCACTATCCAACGCCACCATATTCATCGAAAAAGTAGTTTGAAGTTCTGAATATTTAAAGAGTTTGTTAAGCACCACTTTGGGGCGAGCATCTCTTTTCAACTCAATCACTACTCTCATTCCGACTCGATCAGATTCATCTCTTAAGTTTTTAATACCTTCGATTCTTTTGTCTTTGACCAAGTCAGCAATCTTCATTAACATTCTGGCTTTGTTGACTTGATAAGGGAGCTCAGTAACAACAATGTTGTAGCCACCCTTTTTTTCTTCTTCAATGTTTGCCTTGGCTCTGACTACGACTCTACCTCGACCAGTTCGGTAGCCATCTTTGATGGAGTTGAAATCATACATGATCCCAGCAGTTGGAAAGTCTGGACCTTGGACATGAGTCATCAGAGTTTCAAACTCAATTTCACTGGAAAAATCTCCAGCCAACTCTTCTGGTTTGGTGGCTAACACTTTATCGATCGCTTCATTATTAGCTAAGTCACCTTTTTTATTGATTTCTTGTTCAGTAATAATTTGTTTTTCGACCTCTGATTTGCCCTCTTTGATCATAGCAATCACGGCGTTACTCACCTCAGTTAAGTTGTGGGGTGGGATTTTGGTAGCCATACCAACAGCAATCCCCTCTGAACCCATCAATAAGAGATTGGGTAATCTGGTTGGTAAAACAGCTGGTTCGGTCAGTGAGCCATCAAAATTCTCCACAAAAGGAACCGTATTTTTGTTGATATCAGCCAGTAGTTCTTGAGAAATCTTGGCGGATCTCGCTTCGGTATAACGCATGGCAGCTGGGCTATCACCATCAACAGAACCAAAGTTACCTTGGCCATCAACTAGTGGGTAGCGCATGCTGAAGTCTTGAGCCAGCCGAACCATGGCCATATAAACAGATGAATCACCATGGGGGTGGTATTTACCCAAGACATCACCAACAATACGAGCAGATTTTTTATAAGGGGTGTTGTGATGAATCCCACTTTTATACATGGAATAAAGAATACGACGATGAACAGGTTTCATGCCATCTCTAACATCTGGTAGGGCTCTTGAAACAATGACACTCATGGCATAGTCTAGGTAAGACTTTTCCATTTCATCAACAATCGAGGTGTGTTTAACCTTACCAAATCGAGTTTCCTCGATAGTCCCAATCATGGATTCACCATTTAATTCTGCTGTTTCTGGCAACTTAGTCTCTTCGTTCATACGTAACTTGTTTCTTTATTTAGTTATTGTTTTAATGTTTTTTCTAGAGCTGGAGCAATTTCTTTTTTACGAGACATCTTTGGACCGATATCCAAGATGTTGTCAACGACTTCCCCTCCAAAGGCAGTGGTTGCTACGCTGGCTTCTTCGTCTCCTAAAATCAACAACTTGGTATTAACTTTTAAGATGTCAGTGACAGCGACAAACAATAAATCAACTTTTTCTTGAGTTTTAATTTGCTGCATTGCTGTTAACAAAGCTGATTTTTTATTACTAACCAGGACGTCTTGCTCAACTGTCTCGATTTGATCGACAAAAACTTTTTTACCAAAGTCAAAGACTTTGTAGTCGTTTTTAACTATTTCTTCATCTGATAATGAAGAAATATCTGATTTGGCTTTAAAGATTTCTAGGGCAAAATCGTCGAGGTTAGTAATACCAGCAATTTGAGCTAGTTCTTGGCCAAGTTCTTTATCTTTGTCAGTTGTAGTGGCTGATTTGAAACCAACTGTGTCAGAAAGAATAGCGGCTAACATTAAGCTAGCCAGAGTTTTATCTGGTTTAACCTCATTCTTTTTCATCATAAAGTAAATGATGGTGTTAGATGAACCCCAAGTTTTAAAAGTTAAAAAGATTGGTTGGGAAAAATTAAGATTTGCCTTGTGGTGATCAACTATTTCAACGATTTGATCTTGGTTTAAACCTGGCAAACGTTGTGATTCCTCATTGTGATCGACTAGTACAACTCTGTCTGTTTCTTCTATGTCTTGAACTGTGATTTTTCTGGGTGCTTTAACCCCAAATTTTTTAAATAAAAAACTAGTTTCTGGATTTAATGGATCTGAAACTACAGCTTCAACTTCTTGATGGCCAAAGCAAGAATGTTGCTGGTAAAGGTATTGGAGCGCCATGGCTGCCACGACAGAATCTGTATCTGGTTTGGTATGGCCAATAACGTAGGTTTTAGACATTTTTACTCCTTTTAGTATTATTACTAGGCATCAATCTCAGCTAATTTGGCATGAGTTTGAATGAATCTTTTTCTAGGTGGCACTTCATCTCCCATCAAGGTAGAAAAAGCTAGGTCAGCTCTTTCTGCATCTTCGATGGTGATTTTTTTGACGATTCTAGTTTCTGGATTCATGGTGGTACTCCAGAGTTGCTCTGGGTTCATTTCACCTAGACCTTTGTATCTTTGAATGCCAATTGGTGAGTTGGGTTTTTCTTGTTTGATTTTAACTACCAATTTATCTTTTTCTTCATCTGAATAGACGTATTCTGAGTCTTTACCAACAGTGATTTTGTAAAGAGGTGGTAAAGCAACGTACAAATGGCCAGCTTTAATAATTTCTGGTAAGTGCCTAAAAAACAAAGTTAGTCCGAGAGTAGTGATATGCTCACCATCTACATCAGCATCATTCATTAAGATAATTCGATGATAACGCAGTTTTTCTAGGTCAAAAGTTTCTCCGATTCCAGCTCCTAGAGCTACCACTAAGTTTTTAATTTCTTCTGAAGCCACTAATTTATCGAGTCTAGCTCTTTCAGTATTAAGAATTTTACCTCTTAGTGGGAAGATGGCTTGAAATTTACGGTCTCTCCCCTGTTTAGCACTTCCACCGGCACTATCACCCTCAACGATATAAATCTCTGATTCTTCTGGTTTACGACTTTGACAGTCGGCTAATTTTCCTGGTAATGAAGAACCTTCTAGGACTCCTTTTCTGACCACAGCATCTTTGGCGGCTCTGGCTGCCATTCTGGCTCTAGCTGAGAGTAACACTTTACCAATAATGGCTTTTGCTACGGCGGGATTTTCTTCTAAGTAAATCTGAAAACCTTCTTTAAAAACCTGGTAAACAGCAGATTGTGCCTCACCATTGTTTAGTTTAGCTTTGGTTTGTGATTCAAATTGGAGGTCATTAGCAGGCATTTTGACAAAAACTACGGCAGTTAAACCTTCTCTGAGATCATCGGCAGTAAAAGCTTCTTTTTCTTTTAACATGCCATTTTTTTCAGCATAGTCCCTGACCATTCTTCCTAATGCAAGTCTTAAACCATTAACGTGAGTTCCTCCATCAGGAGTTCTAATCACGTTAACATAACTATCTGTTTTTTCGAGGTAAGTATCATTATATTGAAGAGCTATTTCGACTCCAATTTGTTTTTTGGTAATTTCGTCTTGCCAGTCACCTGAAGTATAAAAAACTGGATGAAGGGTCTTTTTAGCCCCATTCAAATGTTCGACCAGAGATTGAATTCCACCCTCAAAGTAAAAATGTTCTTCAGTGTCCTCGATTTTATCGACGAACTGAAAGTAAATTCCTGCCATCAAGTAGGCTCGGTCTTTAATGATTTGTTTAAGAGTTTTTTTACCAAATTTAACTACAGAAAAAATAGTTGGATCTGGAGTAAACTCGACTAAAGTACCAGTATCCTGTTGAACAAAATTAGCGACTCTGTCTTGAAATAACTCAATGACTTTGCTTTCAGGAATTTCTTTAACTGGAGCCTCAGGAATTCCCCGACTGTATGATTGGTAATGATAAGTATTTTCTCTTTTAACTACCACTTGCATGAAACTAGATAAAGCATTAACTGCTGAAGAACCAACACCATGCAGTCCACCAGAGGCCTTGTAAGCAGTTTCTTCAAATTTACCTCCAGCATGAAGTTTGGTCATCACGATTTCAAGGGCTGAGACACCTGAAGGATGGAGCTCGACAGGAATACCACGGCCATTATCGATTACGGTGATGGTTTCTGGTCCAATCTCTTTAATTTTGTCGGTTGAATAAGACTCAGGGGTGGTCATCCTGAACATGGTGATTTTTTTACCATAACCAGCAATCGCTTCATCAACAGCATTGTCTAGGATTTCTTTGGCCAGGTGGTGCAAACCTTTAGCGTCGGTTGAACCAATATACATACCAGGTCTTTTGCGAACTGGCTCTAAGCCTTCCAAAACTTTAATATCAGTTGCTTGATAAGATGGTGTTTTTGCTGCTGTCATAATCTAAATTCAGAGCCTTATTTGTATCACATTCTCAAGAGAAAATGAAGTTGGTAATTACCCTTTTTGATATAGATAACTAGTTTAAGTAATGTTTTTTTATTGCAAATAAACAGTGCTCAATAACGACTTTCACATTACCATTTTTTTTCAATGAATCAAGGGTTTCTCGAAGTTTTTCGAGGATAAAACTGTTCTTTATTGGGTTGGCTAACAGCAAGTTTATCAGTTCTGACCAATTTTTTTCTCTTAGCTCATCTTTTTTCCAATTTTCAGCTAAATCTATCAATTGATAAAACCGCAAAATAGTTGGTTGCAAACAAAAATCCAAGGTTTGTTGTAGGTGTGCTGCTACCGAGGTTTCAGATATTGACTGGGGGGCAAGCAAAGATATTTCTTGGCAACGGGAAATAATGGTTGGTAATAATTGATGACCTTGGCTGGCCACTAAAACTAGTAAAATATTTTGGGGTGGTTCTTCCAAGATTTTTAGTAAAGCATTTTGAGCTGGTAGGCTAGCTTTTTCTGCTCCACAAAGTACATAGGCTAGTTTTTCTTGACTAGCTCTAGAAAAACTAGCCTGGTTGATTAAGTCTCTTACCAATGAAATTGGCAAATTTTCTTCTTCTTTATTCAGATAAATTTTTTGAAAATCAGGAAAACTAGCACTCAAATATGTTTCAGCAATCATTTGGTGGTTAGTTTTATCTGGTACAGTTAGTAAAACTGATATAGAAAGGTCGGTTTCGAAGCCTTTTTTTCTCATAAGTATTGTGTCATTATATTCTATGAATTATGTCAGAGCCTGTCCAACCTGCACCAACGGCTCCTGTTGTTAGTGCACCCCAGCATTTTTTGGATGTGCTTGTTCAAGAGCAAAAACTAACTCAAGAACAGGTTGGTCAGTTGCGTAATGAACAACTCCAAACAAATAAATCTTATGAAGAACTTCTTTTAGAAAAAAAATGGGTTACCGAAATTGAGCTCACTCAAGCTAAGGCCCAGTTCAATAACATTCCGTTTATTAAAATCTCTGAAACTAGTATTTTGCCAGAGGCTTTAACTTTGGTTGGCGAAAGTGTGGCTAAACGTTACAAAGTTTTACCTTTCTCCTACGATAAAAACAGTAAGTTGCTCAAGGTAGCAATGGTTGATCCTTTGGATCTAGCAGCAACTAGTTTTTTGAAGCAAAAGACTGGTGCAACCGTTGAAGTTTATGCGGCAGTGCCTTCCGAGTTGGAGGAAGCCTTAGCAGAACGTTATTCTGAAGATATCTCGACTGAAGTTGATCAAGCTTTGGAACAAACAACTGGCACATCAGAAAGAGTGGTTAAACAACAAAATGCTGCTTTAAAGTCGGAAGTAGTCAGAGACGCTCCGGTTAACAGAATTGTTGAAACGCTATTGGATTTTGCTTTGAAAGCTAGGGCTTCTGATATTCATATCGAGCCCCAATTGGGTAGAACTAGAGTTCGTTATCGTATTGATGGTATTTTGACTGAGAAATTAGTGTTACCCAGAACTGTTCATGATGCAGTAGTGTCTCGTATTAAGATTATTGCTAACCTAAAGATTGATGAACGAAGAGTTCCTCAGGATGGTCGGTTTAATTATGTGGCTGATAGTAAAGAGATCGATCTTCGTGTCTCTACTTTGCCCACGATCCATGGTGAAAAAGTGGTGATGCGTTTGTTGGAGAAAAACACCGTAGTGCCGACTTTACAGCAATTAGGACTATCTGGTTTGGCTTTAAAAAATTTAACTGATGCAATGAAGGTTCCCAGAGGAATTGTTTTGGTGACTGGTCCGACTGGTTCTGGTAAAACGACCACTCTCTACTCAGTGCTTCATGATATTAATACTCCTAAAGTTAATATTATGACGATTGAAGATCCGGTTGAGTATCAAATGTCAGGTATTAGTCAGGTTCAAGTCAATCCTCAAGCTGGTTTGACCTTTGCCACTGGGTTACGTTCTTTTCTTAGGCAAGATCCAGATATAATTATGGTCGGAGAGATTCGTGATACTGAAACGGCAGAACTAGCTATTCAAGCTTCTTTAACTGGTCACTTGGTCTTCTCTACTCTACACACTAACTCAGCTGCTGGTGCGATTCCTCGTTTAATTGATATGGGAGCTGAGTCTTTTCTTCTAGCTTCAACCATTACTTTAGTGATGGCCCAACGTGTAGTTAGAAAAATTAACGAAAGCTATCGTGAAGAATATCAACCAGAGCAACCCATCCTAGATGATATCAAGGCTGTTTTAGGAGAAAGGTACCTACAATGGTGCCAAGTGAACAAAAAAGATCCAGAGAAGCCTATTCTCTACCGTCCTGCTAAAGATCGACCAGCTACTGAACCGGACTATTTAGGTAGAGTCGGTATTTTTGAGGTTTTACCAGTAGATGAAGAAATCAGTAAAATGATTACGGAAAAGAAAAGTGATGCAGAGATAGAAAAAGTGGGTTTGGCTAAGGGAATGTTATTAATGAAACAGGATGGTTATATTAAAGCATTAGAAGGTGTTACCACGATTGAAGAAGTATTGAGAGTTGCGGAGGTTTAAACAATATGAATCAAGTTACTAAGAATCCAATGATGAAGGCAATTTTGGATTTGCTGATTGCTCAGGGAGGATCTGATCTGCATTTAATTGTGGGTTCACTTCCAACAATTCGTGTTCAGGGTAAGCTTTATCCTGTTAAAAACATTGAACTATTAAATCTAGAAACAGCTCAAGAGTTAATTTTTTCATTAGTCACTGATGAACAGCGTCAATATATTATTACCAATAAAGAACTAGACTTCAGTTATCAGCATGATGATGGCGCTAGATTCAGAGTTAACGTTTACCATGAAAAGGGTAATTTATCGGCAGCTTTTAGATTTATTCCTTCCAAAATTAGTACTATAGATGAACTAGGTCTACCGCCAATTTTTCATCAGTTCACTCAATATCCGCAGGGCTTGATACTGATTACTGGTCCCACTGGTGAAGGAAAATCTACTTCTTTGGCTGCTATGATTGATGAAATTAATCATGTTCGAGCTGAGCATATTTTAACGATTGAAGATCCGATCGAGTTTGTTTACCGCCCAAATAAAAGTATCATTTCTCAACGTGAAGTAAGTCGAGATACTAATTCATGGGACATGGCGCTCAGATCTGCTTTGAGAGAAGATCCAGATGTAGTGTTAATTGGTGAAATGAGAGATTTTGAAACAATTGCTTCAGCCATTACCATTGCTGAAACAGGTCATTTAGTCTTTGCGACTCTGCACACTGCGACCGCTGCTCAAACCATTGATCGGATTGTGGATGTTTTTCCGGCTCATCAACAAAGTCAGATTAGAATGCAGCTAGCCGGAACTCTCCAGGCTATTGTTTCACAGCGGTTAGTGACCAAAGTAGATGGAGATTTAATGGCCACTGTGGAAATCATGATTGCTAATTCTGCAGTTAGAAGCATGATTAGAGATGGTAAGACCCATCAACTGGATAGTGTTATTCAGACCTCTTCCCAAGAGGGAATGATGCTTTTTGAGATGCACTTGGCTCAATTAATTCAACAAGGTTTAATCGATAAAGAAACAGCCTTAAGAAAAGCCTTTAGGCCGAAAGAACTACTTAGGTTGATTGGAGAATAGTTAATAGTTATGCCAGTTTTTTCTTATACAGCCAAAAACCAGCACGGAGAAAACGTTAAAGGTAAAGTTGAGGCACAAAACAAAAGTCAAGCTGCTGGTATTTTGATGAGCAGAAATTTGCTGGTAGTAAACATCGTGCCGCTGGGTGACTCACTGTTTATTTCCAAAATTCTCAATAAAGTTAAACATGAAGACTTAGTTAATTTTACTAGACAGTTATCAACGATGATTGATGCTGGTTTACCATTAGCCACAGGCCTAAATATTTTGAAAGAACAGAATAATCCAGCTATGGCTGAAGTAGTTAGTACTCTTTTAAGAGAGGTTGAAAGTGGTAGCTCTTTTGCCAAAGCTTTGGAAAAACAACCAGATGTTTTTGATCGTATTTTTGTTCAGTTAGTGAAAGCTGGTGAGCTGGGTGGCGTCTTGGATAAAGTCTTGGACAAATTAGCTGAAAATTTGGAGAAAGACAAAGAATTCCGGGCCAAAACCAAGGGAGCGATGATTTATCCAGCAATTGTGTTTATTGCGATGTTGGTAGTTGGGTTTGTGATGATGGTGTTTGTGATTCCCAAATTAACCGATATGTACAGCGACTTTGGAGCAGAACTACCTCTGCCAACTTTGATTCTGATGTCGATTGCTAATTTTATGTCCAAATTTTGGTGGTTAATTTTAATGATTGTTGGAGGGGCAGTCGCTGGGCTTAGAAGTTGGAACAAAACTCAAGTTGGTCAAAGAAAAATCGATGAGTTTTTGTTTAAAATCCCGATTATTGGTGATTTGCGTAAAAAAATTATTTTGACTAGCTTTTCTAGAACTTTGTCTTTGTTGCTAAGTTCAGGGGTACCACTGCTCAATGGTTTACTAATTGTTTCTGAATCGATGGATAGTATTTTGTATCGTGAAGCTATGTTAGGCATTACCAAAAAGGTAGAAAAAGGAGTCTCTTTGGCCAGGGCGGTAGCGGTCTTTGATTTATTTCCTTCAATCTTGCATCAGATGATGTCAGTGGGTGAAGAAACAGGCAAGATTGATGAGGTTTTATTGAAGTTGTCTAAGTATTTTGAAGCGGAAAGTGAACAAGCGGTCAAAAATCTCACCGCGGCTATGGAGCCGTTAATTATGGTGGTGCTAGGTATTGGTGTGGGAGCGATGGTGATTGCAATTATCATGCCTATCTACAGTTTGACCAGTCAGTTCTAGTAGTAAATTATAGAGGAGGCTCTTGTGCTCCACTCAAGAAATAGTTTATAGTGGAGGTCAGTGTAAAAACACGAAGGGATGTAAGGAATATGAAAAAAATATTTTCGCTCTTCAATCAGATGAAACAACAAGCTGGTTTTACCATGATTGAGTTGTTAATCGTGATTGGAATTTTAGGAATTTTGGCGGTGGCGGTTTTAGCTGCAATTAACCCAATTGAACAGATCAATAGAGGCCGTGATACTGGTAGTCGATCTGATGCTGAACAATTGATCAGTGCAATTGATCGTTACTACGCTTTCAATGGTTACTACCCATGGCAAACAGGAGCCTCTGATACAGGTAATGTAGCTTTGGCTTGGGTGCGTTTTGAAGATGCTACCCTTACTGATAGTGGTGGTACTTGTACAGTCGCTGAAAAACTTGGAACAGCTTCAACTGCTGGTTGTAGTGGTTCTGATGAGTTAAAGCAAAGTTTTATTGAGCGTGTCTCTCAATCAACTTATAACTATCTGTACCTTTACAATAGTGGTTCTCAAGGTAGTAGTACTTATGCTTGTTTTGCTCCCAAATCAAATGCTTTTGTTCAAGAGGTTGATACCAGACTTGATCCAGACGGAGATGATACCTTGGATAACTATCCAGCTGATTATCCAGCGTCTGATGCCATTGGTAACACTGCTCAGTGTGGTGCTGCTGGTAACTGTGTTTGTGTGCCGTAACAGTTTGTTTGAAGATAAAAAAAGCGGTCCTAGTGACCGCTTTTTTTGGTCTTAGGTTGTATACTGAAAAACATGAATTTATTTTGGCTGGCTTTAGGTTTTTTAATTTTTTTTCTTGGCTCGGCGATTGGGAGTTTTCTTAATGTGTTAATTTATCGCTCCATCAGAGAGCAAGATTGGGTTAAAGCTAGATCAGTTTGTGAACATTGTCGCCATAAAATTCGTTGGTATGAAAACATTCCGGTTTTTTCTTATTTATTTTTAGGCGGTCGTTGTGCTGCTTGCAAAAAAAGAATAGATATTATTCATCCTTTGATAGAGTTACTCACCGGTAGCTTATTTTTGTGGTGGTATGCTATGGGTTTTCTCTTTTTTAAGTTAACTGCTGCTCCTCTACTCTATATTCAGCCGTTGTTTTGGTTGTTGGTTTTGACGATTTTTGTAGCTATTTTAATTAGTGACCTAAAATACCAAATTATTCCTAATTGGTCGGTTTTATTGTTACTTTTTGCCGTGGTGCTATATCGAGTCATTTTACTTATTACAGGAGAGATGCAGTGGTTAGACTTTGTTAGAACTGTGATTGGCACAGTTTGTTTAACTGGCTTCTTTTTTAGTTTGTGGCTGGTAACTAAAGGAAAAGGTTTTGGCTTTGGTGATGTTAAATTAGCTGTTCCTTTGGGCTTGTTACTAGGTTCTTGGCAAAGAATTGTGGTTACTACTTTTTTTTCATTTGTTATTGGTGCGATAGTTGGTATTATTTTGGTTTTATTAAAGAAAAGAAAGTTTGGTCAAACTTTGCCTTTTGGTCCATTTTTATTGTTGGCCGCAGGCTTGAGTTTGGTCTGGGGATATGAAATTTGGGATGAATATGTCAAACTAATATTAGGTGCCGGTTTATGAGAGTTTTAAAGATTTTTTTTACTTCAATGGTTATCTTGTTTTTAACTGCTTTGGTGGGTGGTTTGATTAGTAGAGAAATTCTTTTATCAGCTGCTTTGAGCCAACTCAAGGGAGATATGAAGTTTTTGGCTCAATCCTCTACTGGTGGAGAGTTTTTCAAAGAGTGTCTTGAATATAGTGGAGGCTCTTTTGTTGATGAGGGCTCTATGGTCAGAAATCAAATTAGATTTATCTCTGATAGTGAGTATGTGCTGGAGAGCGTTTGTAAAGCATCAGAATCAGTTAGAAAAGTCATTAAGAATAAAACCTTGCCCCCTCTGGTTAGAAGAGCCGCTGGTCAATCGGGTTTGGTTCAAGGTCAAAGTGGACATGGTGTTGAGGTGGGTATTTTTGGCCGAGCTGGAGTGGTGTATGAAGAAGAAAATGTATTATTTGTGGCCTCTTCCAAAATAAATGAGTTAGATGTCATTCTTAATGAAGGACCGGCTACTGTTTGTAGTGGTTATGGTTATGTTTGTTGCGGTGATGATTATCAAGCTGGTCAAGATTTTTATCAACCCAACGCCCTGGATTGTCCCAAGTCTTGTTACGCCAGTTGTGTAGAAAAGCCAGTGGTTTTAACCTTCAATTCTGAACCAACGGGAGATGATTCCAAAGTGGTAAGTTTACAATCTGGTGATTTTATTGAGTTTATTTATACGATTAGTGATGTGAAAGGTGATGTTTTTGCTAGAGAAAATCTTTTTGAAGCAGAGGCAGACCAACTCAGGTGGGATGAAAAATTATTAAATATTTTAAATAAATATACTCAACAAGAAACTACTACCGATGAAGTGGCAGAAATTATCATTTCTTTTGGTGATGGGACTTCGGAGAAATTACTGGACTTGCATGGGAGAACGGGGCATACTTATACTTGTGAAAGAAAAGCAATCTGTGTTTATAACGTCACCATTCAAGCAACTACTAAATTTGGCGTAATGAGTAGTTTGGATGGAGTAGCAAAAATACAGGTCCAAGTCAGAAATTAACATTATGAAAAAAAAACAAGCCGGTTTTAGTTTATTAGAGTTATTGGTAGTTATCTCAATCATTGGGATTCTAATTGCTCTGGGAACAGTGGCTTTTACTACGGTCCAGAAAAAAGGTCGTGATTCAAGAAGAAGAGGTGATGTTAAAGCCATGCAAGATGCTTTTGAACAGTATAAGGCTGCCAATAATAGTTATGCTGATTGTAGTACGATGGCAACCTATGATGATGGTTCTGGGGCTTTAATGCCTGGAGGTTTGCCTGCAGATCCCAAGAACTCTGGCGATTATGTTTACAATACTTCAACGGGGTGTGCTGCTGATAGCTATTGTATTTGTGCCAACATGGAAAGTAGTTCTGGAAATGCTGATATTCCGACTGCTAGTACCTGTAACTTTACATCAGCAGGAACTTATTATTGTTTAACTAACTTACAATGAAGAAAAAAAACATTTTAACTGCTGGTTTTTCGATGATTGAGTTGTTAGTAGTGGCAACCATTATGATTATTTTGACGACGATTGCCTTGATTAGTTATCGTCAAGCCACCCAGAGTAGTCGCAATGCCAAAAGAAAAACTGACTTACAATCTGTTAGACAACAACTGGTTTTGTATCGAAGTGATAACGGCTGTTATCCGTCTTCGGCCAGTTATTTAGAAATGTTGTCAACTATTAGTGCCTATACTACTGATATTCCTTTTGATCCACTGGGCTCAGAGACCAACCCCCTTTACACCTATACTCCATCTGGAACCTGTAACTCTACAGAGGCTGCTGGTTTTACTTTGGAAGCTACTTTAGAACCAGATGATACTATTTATTCGGTACAAAATCCTTAAACTACAGTGTTAAAAACATATAATAATAATTTTGGCCACCTCTATCGACAGCTTGGCTTTACCCTGATTGAATTGTTGGTCACAGTGGCAATTACTTTAGTGTTGCTGAGTGGAGCAATTGCTTTTTTCCTTGATTATTTAGACCAAAGGAACGTGAATGATGCCGTTGATGAACTCAAAACCATTTTTCAACGAGCTTCATCAGAGGCTAATGCTGGCAACTTAAATGGTTGTGAACAGTTGAATGGTTATAAAGTGACTTCAGCTCAAAGTGGTAATGTGACCACTCTTTTCTTACAAGCTGACTGTGTTACAGGAACAGCCAACAGTGCCACCGAGTACCAGCTGGCTGAGGGAGTGGTTATTTCTCCCAACCTAGATGTCACCTTTAGGGTGCTTCATGCTGGAGTTGATTTACCCGGAGGGGTGGCCAGTCAGGAAATTACAGTGACTAATGACAGTCACAGTTATGCTTTTACTCTTTATCGAGAAGGTAGGTTTAGTCCTGGAGGATGGCTATGAGGCTAAAAAAGTTTTTTAGTCAAAAAGGCTCAAGCTTAATTGAAATTATTGTCGCAACTGGGGTGATGGCTTTGGTTTTAACTACTATTGTGGCTGGGTTAACTCTGTCACTGAAAACCAATGCAGAATCTGAATACCGATCTCAGGCAGTCAAGCGAGCTCAAGAAGCGATGGAGATTTTTCGTCGAGAAAGAACTTTATTAGGTTGGGAAGCATTTATTAATACTTTCCGGGGTAATCCTGTTTATTGTTTTAAGGATTTACCGGCTCCATTTGGAGCGTTTACTAGTGGTGCTTGTGGAAGCGATGATACGATTGTGATCTCTGGTCAAGAGTTTATCAGGGAGGCAACCGTGACGGTGGATGAGACAGACCCAAATAATCCTCAAGTGAGAGTGGTGATGACCATGTCTTGGACCACTAATGATAACGTCAAAGATGTCGAAATAATTCAAGTTTTTCGTCGTTGGGATTAGTTGTTTCTTAGAGTGATTCCGGTTTGGAAGCTTTCTACAGCTGTCTCTTTATCATTGGTTGATCCAGAGCCGATTTTAAGGTCAAAGGAGGTGCTTACGTAGTAAGTATTCTCTTCTCCACCTGTTAAACAAATGAACCTGAGATTAGATAAAGTTGTTTCTTCTGAGGTTAGATAATAGTAGTCATTAATAGCCGTTGAGTATGAGGCTAATTGACCATCCTCAAGAGGATAGCTTTGCAGAGTGGTGACATAACCATCTAAGCCTTGAACGGCGATATTACTCATGGGTGTATCTGGGTCATTATTGCAGATAGTTGCTCCATCTAAGCCTGCCACTAATCTCTGTGAGTTTCGCAAAATAAACTCGATTTTACTCAACGCAACTTGACCTTCATTATGAACTTTTTGTTTCAGGTTTGATTTTTTAGAAGTAATAATAAAAGTTAGAAACATAGTGGTGACAGTCAGCATGACCAACACTGATAGGCCAGCCACAATCAGTAATTCTAAAAGAGTGAAGCCCGCTGTTTGTTTGAACAGATTCTTTAGCACAGTTTTCATTGTATAGTTTTTGGTTGAAGTTCTCTAAGGTAAAAGTGAGCGGATTTAATTTCTTTGGGAGTGTTAACCAAAAAATCTGGGCGGAAAATAAACACTTCTGCAGGACTTTGGTTATTAAGTGAGTTATTCCCTGGCACAGCAAAACTTCGGCTCAACTTAATGCCACCCCACCCCACAAAAGAACCAGCACCAATAAATTTTTTATCTTGAACTTCTGTTACTCCTTCGACACTAATGATTTTATCTGCCAGATAGACGCCTTCTACTAAAGCCACATTTGGATCGTGAGGATTAGTGTAAATATCTGAATAACCAACGTTAGGTGAAATCACAATGTTGTTTTTGACAAAAAAAGCCAAAAAACCAGATCCACCAGCTTCAACCGTAATGATTTTTTGTTCACTAGCGCTAGTATCATCAATAAATAAACTGCCATTAATAAAAACAATGATTTGTTCAGTGTTAGTTACTTGCCAGGAGTTTAGCTCATTAATGGTTAGATCACCTTCATGAAGATAGATACCGGGATTTTGGCTAGGTACTGGTTTTTGTGAGCTGGGTAAAGGAACAACCTTATCAGCAACTTTTTTAAAGAAAAAGGCATAATTTTCTTCTGGAATATCGGCTGAAAGAGCGGTGGCTTGTAAGGCACTGCTTCTACTGTCGTTGGTATGTAAGAAAACTGACGCTGGATTTTGGTAGGTCATGATTGAACCATCTAGAGTAAAAGCAAAACCAGGACTTTCCAAAGTAAAGCTAGGATTCATATCAATGAGGGCTGGAGTACAGCCAGGAGTATTATTACAATAGCCTGGTAGATCAGAGTTTGGAATATAACTCTGGATGTTTTGTTTAGAAAAAATATTGCCACCCAAGACTTGCCACCAAGCATTGTTATTGGCATTGGCTCTTTTGATAAAAAAATTAAGCGACTCCAAAGTGGTGGGATCTTGGTTAGTATAAACACATTGGTAGGGGTCCAAGGGATTGGCGTTACAGGCACATTGCCAGGCGTTGGCTGGGTCCGGTGGTGGATAAGGTAAGTCTAGAATAACGGTATAATCAGGATTAGAGGTGCCAGTGGTAATATTGTAGGTAGCACCCATGAAGAAACCATGATCGGTTTCACCTGATCTGGTAGATTTAACTTTAAAACCAGCCCCAGAGACTTCAGTTGCCAAGCTGCCATCACATTTATTATCTGAGCCACCCAACCCCATTGGCATGGCATTAGGATCTTCGTACAGTTGACCGGCAAAAGTTCCGGCTTTGACTACGGAAAATGAGCTGAAGAAAAAACTCAGTAACAAGATGATTTTCAGCATATATTTTTACTGGAAGCTAGGTTCTACTTCTCTCCAGGTCATTTGCGCTGATTTAATTGGCTTGGGAGCATTAACCAAGAGATCTGGTCTGAAGATAAATGTCTCGGTAGCAGCATTGTCATTGAGGGCGGGATTAGTCCCATCATCAAAATCACGATTCAAGTTAACTCCACCCCACCCTACAAATGTGCCAGCCCCAATGAATTTTCTGTCAGTTGTGCTGGCTTGACCATCGATAGTCAGAACTCCATTGGCGACAAAGACCCCTTCAATGTTACTAATGTTGGCTTGAGTTGGGTCAGTAAAGATATCACTGTAACCAACATTAGCCGTGACGGTAATATCACCACTAGCCACAAACATCAAGAAAGCATTTCCTCCTTTGGCAACAGTAATTAAGCGGTTTTCACCAGCCACCGTGTCATCAATGGTTAAATCACCATCGACAAAAACAACGATTTTTTCAGTGTTAGCCAAATTCCAAGGACTGGTTTGATCGATAGTCAAGTTACCAGTATATTTAAAAACTGCTAATTCTGTGCCGACAATTGGTTTGTCAGAACTTGATAGTACTTGGACTTGGTCATCTAGCTTGTCATAAAAGTAGTCATAGTTTTCTGTGGGAACAGTTACGCCGGTAGCCTGGCCTTGAGCAGCCGTAGTTCTAGAATCAGTTTCATGGATATAAGTTCCGCCAGTCACACTAGTAATGATCGAACCATTTTGAGTAAGAGGGAAACCGGCACTATCAGCGGTGCCATTGGGATCACTAGCGATCAAGGCTGGAGTACAGCTAGGTGGTGCACAAGTTGAAGCAGGAATAATCGATTCAATGCTGTTAGCTGCCCAAGAGCTACCACCTAGAGTTTGGAACCAGGCTGTTTCAGCGACATTGGCTCTTTTTAGGAAAAAGTTAACATCAACTAGGTTAGAAGGTTGTTGATTGGTGTATAAACAGCGATAAGGATCTCCTGGGTCAGAGTTACAGGCACATTGCCAGGCATTATTAGGATCGGGAGGTGGGAATGGGAGTTGTAAAGCTACCGTGTAGTCAGAATTAGTCGTGCTAACGTAGGTAACATAGCTTTCAGCAATCAAAGTGCCATTGGCTGTTTCTCCTGTTCTAGTTGCTCTCACCGTAGAACCAGGTGCATCGGTAGTGATAAAAACTGGATTGGCCGTTGAGCCAGTACAGAGATTATCAGTACCTCCTAGCCCACTGACAGTAGCACTCGCATCTTCATAGAAATTACCTTGGAACTGTCTAATTGGGGTGGGGGTGGCAGTAGGAGCAGTAGTGGCTCCTGGAGGTGGTGGCGACGTTGGGTTGGGATCAGCTGGCGGTGAGGTTGGTGCGGGCGCGTCACAGCAGTAAACATCCACATAAGTTTCATAACATTCTGAGCCATCATTAACAGTGGTACACCATTGTCCATTAATACAGCCACCATTACTACCATCATCAAAACACACTCCGCTAAAGCCATTCACTAGATTGCAACCAGCATTGTCATGATCTGGGTCGCAAGTGCAGTAAGAATCAACTAAAGGATCACAAGCACATGGGTCAGGACAATCTTCTGGACAAGGAACTGTATCGCTTTCATTAGAATCACAAGACCCAGTGGGTACGGATGGACTAGAAGTATCGTAGCAAGTTAATCTTCCGGCATTATCGGTTTTAAAACAGCCACCATATGGAATATTTTGGACTAACCCAGGACAACCTCCTGGGCATTTTCCTCCACCACAATTAGCGCTAGAGCACTCATTAGCATTGGCTATTGGTATTGTTTTTAGTAAATGTTGTGACAAAAAAAAAGCTGACCATAACAAAGTAGTTGTTATTATGAAACTAATCAGAATCTTTAAATATTTTTTCATAGATTTTTACAGTCAATTACTATGAGCTTTTTGACAAAATTAGTTTTGTCAAAATCATACTCGCTATCTAACTGCATAATCAAAAAAGCATCTTTCATATCAAGTTTATTTATTTCATCAAAATTAATCAATTTTTCCTCTGGATGATAAACAACAGAGCTTGGCGAGGACAAACCAATTTCTACATTTCTGATATCCACATCACTGTTAGCCATTTTAGCTGGCCAACAATAAAAGTCTTTAATCTTACTAATATTTAGGCTTAGTAACTGAAGGTTGTCGCTTATCGTTGAGAATCTGTTTTTAAACTTTAGAACCTCAGAATTTTGATCTAAACTATCAAAATATCCTTTGAGAATTATTCCTTCTGGTCTAAAACCACCGATATCTTCATCTAATTCTAAGTCAGTAATGACTACTTCAATGGGTTCTTCTTCTGCTTTAGTAATTTCTTTTGTTTCTGGATCTATTTTATAGAATTCTGTATCTGGTCTTGGCTCATCTACAAATTTTAACTGATGTGAGTTTCTATTTAGGAAGAAGAAAATATAAACACCTAAAATTGCAATAAAAAAAATTAGAGAAACGGCAAAAAAAACAATCTCCTTTTTATTATTCAAAGAGTTGCCTAAGTTCATTTGATATTCAGGTTTATAATCAGACACCAAACTCATTCTAGCAATAAATTAGATATGCTTGCAAGAGAATGATTACTGACTAACTTCAAATACAGTGGCTGAAGGGATTGACCAGATAATGCCTTGTTCAGCAAGAATTGATAAAACTTCTTCGTCAGTTCTGGCTTCAAGAAGTCGTTGAATTGTATAGATATCACCCATTCCAGTATCTACTGCTGCAGGATCATTAGTTGGTCCAACAACTTGTTCAAATCCACCTCTGGCATATGCCAAACTAGGTTGCTCTGGCGAAGAATATTCCATAAAGATACCAAAATTATTGCCGTTTTGTCCAAAAAGACCATCTGTGAATGGCACTGTACTATAACTGAATTGATCACCATTGGTTCTGAATTCAGCATTTGAGGCTAAAGAACCTTTCTGAATAATTGCCCAGAGCATGAAGTCACCAGTTTCTGGACTAAAAATTGGAACAGCAATTACATGATTTCTGACCTCAGTGATTGAGCCTTTTCTTTCTGGAATTTCATCGCCAGCTGCACTAGTAATTGGAAATAGGTTATCAAATCCAATTGCAAATCCAGGATATGATGTTCCTTTAACTCTCATCACTTCTTGCATTTGATAAATTCTTTCTTCTGGGTTGCCAATGATGGTTTCACTAGTATTAACAGCAAGATTATTTAGATCATCCAAACTCATATTCATTAAATCTCTGATTGATATCACTCCAATACCTGGGACAGTCACCGTTGCTGGAAAAACGATTTCAGCTCCTGTTTCTGGGTGAATTAGTACTAAGCTGCCATCATTATTTTCATAACCAGCTGCTGCTACTGGTGGCAAAGTTTCGCCATTTCGGTCCAAAAGATTTTCATCAACACCACCAGTTCCAGTAGTAAATTCGGAGGTGGTTTTCCACTCTCCTAGAGATGGAGCCCACCAAAATGGAGCAGTGGTTCCCCTATCTGCCCAGTCATCTGCCACAAAACTAACTTCCCCACTATAACCATTAGCTTGTTCCACAAATCCCAGCGATTGCTCCAATCTCTCTTCTGGAGTCATGTCAAAGTAATCAACTTCTGCAGGGGTTGGTTCTGGTTCAGCTGGAGTACCTGGCAAACTTGGAGCTAGCTCGAGTGAGCCAGCTACCCACTGTCCAGTTTCATCAATATAACCTACTACGTTGTTATCGATATCTAAACCAACCGGTAAACCATTAATGCCGATAGCTAGCCTGACTGCAGTTCCACCAGCCACTCGATTAACACCGGCCAGAGAAACAGTTAAGACCTCTCCTTCATGGCCAGGAATATTAGAGATAGTGAAGTAAGTATCGTTGTCATAGCCATTGCCTGGTTTAACTTTGACTAAAATATTAGTTGAAGAAACATCAATAACATCAATACCTAGTGGTGAGGCTACCTCACTATCGATGATTTCTTGCCAGGCATCTTCGAGAACTGGATCAACGATTGGCTCAAAACCAGTAAAGCTACCATAGTCAATATCTAGGTCAGCAAAAGCAGTAGCAGTCGATTCTATAGCTGGGGGGTTATCAGCAGGTGGTTTTTCTACATAGGCGGTAGCAGTGGGTGGAGCAATCACATCGGTTGGTGTTGCGTCTGGAGGAGCAGCACAACTGATCAAAAATGACATAGTAAACAGAATTAATAGTAAATAAACAAGGAGATTTTTGCGTTCTGGGGCAAAGCCAGCCATTCTTTTTTGATATTCATTTTGCCCAATAGAACCAGTCACAACCGCATTAGCAAACTCCATATCTGCTGGTTGCAGCACAGCTTCTATCTTCCAAAGTTGGTTCTGGAGTTCTTGCCAACCAGCAGTGGCTAAGCTTTGGATTTGAGCAAAAGAAACATCCAGTCTTTCTAGACCTTCTTGTCTCCAGCGTTTATCAAAATCTTTATTACGAGAAAATTGTGAGTTATCAAAGTTTTTTTTAGGCATATTGTTTGAGTTTTTTCTATATATAAATTAACTGCTAAAAAACTGATCTATATCTATCTAGATCAGAGCCTAAAAGATTATTATAAATAATGATTTCGATTTTTGCAAGCTTTTATCATCCCTTGTATCTAAAATATAGGATTAGAGTCTTGGCTTTTTTACTCTAGCATTCCTTATTTTAGTTATTCTCAAACTACATCCTTGTAAAATAATTTTCATTGGCTTGCTTTTTTTATTACCAGAGGTTAAAATGATTGTTTCAATAGTAATGCAAGAATTATTCTAAGAAAGAAACTATGGGAGCAGTACCAAAGAACAAAATCACTCGAGTTGAGCGCGGCAAAAGAAGAGCCGGTAACACTCCAAGCTTGAAAAAAGACGCCAAAATTAGTAAAACCCCCATGCACAAACAAGGCTTAATGGCTGGTTTTCTAAAGGTTATTTCTGGAGATAAAAAGTAAAGATTAGTCTTTATTTAAGAGGCTTAATTCCTGCTTGCTTTTTAGAAAATTGTCCCCTACTCTAACCATAATTAATTCTCTCAGATAGAGAGCTTATTTTTGGTTTTAGAAAATGATTTTTTATGTCAGAACACAATATTGATCCACGTCATGAAAAAAGAGCTCAATTAATGCAAACAGTCTTTGCATTGATGTTTTCTGGAGAAGCAGACCAAGATATTACTCAATTAGCTTATCTCGATGAAGCTAGACAAATCATTAACCAATCACCAGATTTAGATAAACTGGTAGTTCAGTATGCTCCAGAAAGACCATTAAATGAAATTAACCAAGTTGATTTAGCTATTATGCGGGTGGTGATTTTTGAATCTCAAACCAAAAGTACACCCAAAAAAGTTCTTATTGACGAAGCGGTTGAATTAGCCAAAGAATATGGCTCAGATAGTTCGCCCAAATTTGTGAATGGGGTGTTAGGTAAAATCCTGATGGAGGAAGAAAAAAATGAATAAAGATATTTTTAATCAACTGCAAGAATTATTGGCTTTGGCAACTGGTCATAGTCCAGCTGAGATTTTGCCTGGCTCACATTTAGAGGCTGATTTGGGGATTAATATGGAAGAAGACTTTCCTCGTTTGTTAGCTGTCATTAATCAAGACTTTGAGATTGAATTAGATATGATGACCGTGCTAGATGAGTTAGAGGAATCCGAAGATACAGTTGAACAGTTAGCCAAATTGGTAGAGGAAGAAGTAGAATTGGGCTAGTTTTTATGTTACCCGAATTTAACAACCAGCAATTATTAATTACTGCACTTTCTCATCGTAGTTCACTTAATGAAGTAAACTCTGGAACAACCGCCACTGAGTCCTATGAAAGGCTTGAGTTTTTGGGTGATGCCGTCTTGGAATTAGTTACTACTGAGTTCTTGTTTGAGCAATTTCCCGATGAACCAGAGGGCGTACTGACTTCTTATCGAAGTTCTTTGGTTAAAACCACAACTCTTGCTCAGGTTGCTCGGGAGTTGAAACTGGGTGAGAAAATGTTTATGAGTAAAGGTGAAGAAGCTACTGGAGGCAGGGAAAATGATGGTTTATTGGCTGATGTTTTTGAAGCTGTGATCGGAGCTTTATATTTAGATCAAGGTTTTAAAGCTGTTAAACAGTTTTTGGCTGAGCAGTTATTCCCCAAGTTTGCCGAGATAAAATCAAAAAGACTTTACCGTGATAGTAAGAGTTTGTTACAAGAAGTTGTCCAGGCAAAAGGTTTGCCCACTCCGGTTTATGATGTAATTGCTGAACAAGGTCCAGATCATGACAAGACCTTCACCGTTGAGGTTAAGGTTAATAATCAGGTAGTTGGTAAAGGCACTGGTAAAAGCAAGCAATTGGCTCAACAAGAGGCAGCCAGCCAGGCTTTAGAACGTTTTGACGTTTAAGATTTACTTGAAATAATTTGATTACTAAATGACTTATTTTAAGTTTGTTACTCCTTCTTGAGAATTTTGACTAAAGAGGGTACAATTCTCCCCTATGATCTTTGAGGACAAGTGCTCGTTTTGTTCTCAAGTTAGGTAGAGGCTAGTAGTATTTATTAAAAATTAAAAGAAATTAAAAATAATATGTTGAAAATTAAATTAGCTCGTTTTGGTAAAAGACAACATCCTCATTATCGGATTGTGGTTAATGAAGCTAGAGATAAAAGAGATGGTAGCTATGTAGCTCAAATTGGTCGTTATGTACCAACAGAAAATCCAAAAGTCTTGGATTTTAATGTTGAAGAATATAAAGCTTGGTTAAAAAAAGGAGCTCAACCTACTGAAACAGTAGCTGGCCTATTCGCTCGTTTTGAATCTGGTAATCCTTTTCCAGTCAAAAAAGCTCAATTTTCTCGTAAAGCTAAAGCCAAACAAGAAGCTGCTGCCAAACAAATTGATGCAGCTGCTCAAGATTCAGCAGTTGAAACTCCTGTAGAAGCAGCTATTGTTGAGGAACAACCAGCTGCTCCAACTTCTGCAGAAAAAACTGAATAAATTATTAGTTTCAGTTAAAGGAAATCATGAAAAACTTTGTTGAATATCTGTTAGTAAGATTGATTGATCATCCAGATGATTTAAAAGTAACTGAAGAAGAAACGGCCGAAGGTTTAAAGATTTTAGTGACAGTTCATCCAGATGATATGGGTCGAATTATTGGTAAAGGTGGTAAAGTCATCAAAGCCGTCAGAAAACTTGTTCAAGTCAAAGCAGCCAGGGACGGGGTTTTTGTTAGAGTCGAGATTGTTGAATAATTTGTTTACTGAAATTATTCAGTAAAAGTTAGTTCATCTTCTATTTGTTGTTCCAAATCGCCAACATTGAGACCATCGATTCCAAATAGATCGGTGTTATTTCCCCCAATTATTTCAACTTGGTTCTCGATCTGTGAAGGTGAAAAATCAATGATATCTTGAAAAATAGCTCTTTCTTCTTGAGTAATACTAGGGATAGCCGCCGATAAGGTAGCCGAGACTGATTTAGTGTAATAATAAGTACTCAGGGATAAATCTGCTCTAGTAAGTTGTTGATTATCACCAATATTAGTGGCTTTTCGATCAATGGTTAAACTGGTAATAGTGGTAATCGGTGAAACTCTTTCGATTAGGGTCATAAACTCCTTAACTTGGTCTAAGCCACCAACAATACTTAAGTCCAAATTCAGCTGGTCATAGTCACCGGCTTTTTTCTTTTTCACAGAGACTTTTTGGGCTTCTTCGCCCTCAGTAATGATTTCTCCAGGATTAATCTTAAACTCAGTGATAGAAACATTGGTTTCACTAGCGACTGAGTTGAGATTATTTAACAATTCTAAAAGAGGCTTATGAGATGGCAAGATATCATTCATTTTTTGAGCTTGAGCATATTCAGGGGTAGTTTTAAGAGCCTCAAGCTCAGCGATTTTATTTGCTAGCTGGTCAGTTTTCTTTTGGGTAACTTCCATTTTTTTTCTGGTTTCACTAATACCAGTTAGTTGGTAGTAAGTAAGAATTAATAACACAAAAGCAGTTAAACCAAAGGCCACTGCTTTGACCAAGTTCATTCTGGTGCTTAAGAGCAAAGAGAGATTGAAGTTGCTATCAAGTTTATTGAGAACTGGCATTAATGTCTCCTTGTTTTAGTAACTCCACAGCCAGATCGATGCTATAGGTACCATTGTTTTCTCTTCTTAGTCCGCTGCGATTAATGGTAGAAAATGATTGTTTAACACTATCTAGATCAAGAGTATTCAAGATTTTTTCTAGGGCAAAAATGTTTTCACTAGTAAGCCGTAACGATAAGGCATTGCCCTTTTCTCCATCTCCATAGTTCATCCCAGACAAAAAAACTTGATTTCCAAAGAGGTTAGAAAAATAATCGATGGCTTGTTGTTTATTACTTCTATTTTGATAAATATCTTTTACGGTTTTGAGTTTGTGAGAAAACATCAGAAAAGTTAGCTCTGTTTCTTCTTCAGCTGAAATTTGGCTAGTCAGAGTAGCTTCTTGTTTATTAAGATCTTTGAGTCTTTGGACAAAGAAAAAATTAAAACCAGTGGTAATCAAAAATAAAGTTAAGGCTCCACCAAAAGCCCACAAACTATATTTTTGATAAACAGCATCTTTCTCTCCTACTTTGGCAAGAGATAATCTTCTCTGGTTAAGAAAATTAATTTCAGTCATGACTAAACTTCTCTCATTAATAGCCCAGTACAAACAGAAAAATTTTGTTGATTTTCAGTTGGAACTTCTCCGGTAGCAGTAACAAACGGAGCGGCGAATAAAATCTCAGAGCCTAGGGTTTCTGAGAGGTGCTCTACTAAGCCCGGAAGTTGTGATGAGCCTCCAGTTAGTACTGCTCGAGAGAGCGTATGTTGTGGAAATTGGCTAGTAAAGTAGCGTTGAGCTTTCTGAATTTCACTAATTAAAACATTAATTATTGGTAAAAGTGCATTTCTAACTTTGCCTTCAAATTGGTTGGGATCTAGACCATAAGAACGCTTGTATTGTTCTGCCTGTTGTAAGTCTAAACCAAGGGTTTGTTGAAGAGTTTTGGTAAGTAGAGCGCCAACTCCAGTGTGAGTGAAGACAAACTGAATTTCTCCCTGAAAAACCACAGCCACATCCATGTTGGTTGCTCCTAAATTCAGGAGCATGGTGGGTGGTTCCTGGGCAGTAATATCTAGAGTTCTGAGAATGGACAGAACTTGAGTTTCTAGCACTGTGGGCTCAATGCCCATGGCGATAAACATATTAACATATTTATCAACAATTGATTTCCTAGTGCCGATTAATAGTACTCTCATTGGAGTCTTGGAGTTGCCTTTTTCTGGGCGATAAAGCACTTTGTATTGCAAGGATAAATCTTCTTTTTGGATAGGAATATGTTGTTCAGCTTGCCAGCCGATAGCTGAGGCTAGTTCTGAGTCAGTTAATGGTGGAATTGAGATGATTTTGGAAGAAACCATTGCTTCTGGCAAACTTAATCTCAAATCTGTATGAGTAAGTTTATTATCAAAAATCAAGTTATTAATTAACTCACCTAGTTGTTCAACTTGGAGATCATCAGTGGGGATGGCTACACCAAAAGGATTAACGACTTCTACTACCCGGTGAATATTTGGCTGTGGACCAGGATCAGCAGTAACGACTTTAACGGCATAAGTACCGATATCAATGGCAGTGGCAGGCATTTTTTTTAATTCTTAATAATTGAGCTTCCACTGACCAAAGCATATTCCATGAAAGCTGGGGCAGTAGAAAGCGTTCTTTTTACTTCAAAAGTTCTGGTTTCTTGGCTGGCTAAAGTATTTTGAGCCTGAGAGTTAATGGTAAATTGGCTAACTGCTGGTGAGCCAACAATTTTAATATCGGTGTCATTGTAAACCGGTTTAACTCTAACAAATAAATCATCAGCAGAGGTAAACAGGGTGTAACCATATTTGTAAGGACTTGGTCCAGGATCATTAGAGATGAAGTTATCACCTCTGGTACTAGCGCCACTACAATCTCCGACTGCAAAGTGTTTGGCGGTAACATCTGAGCCATTATTAGCATAGACAGATAATAGTAATGAGGCCGTCTCTAAACACTCTGCTTCGGTTGCCCAATAAAAACTAATGCTTCCAGCAGCTGGGACTTTTAACTCAGTACTAGTTCCTTGTTTAAGGTGGGTTTCCAGGATATTACTTTTCGTAATATTGTAATTAACATTGGAGTCACTGCCTGACAGATCCAGAGATTCAATATCTTCTGATAGGTCATTAATTGTGCCAGCAGATTCAGCTTGAAAGATATTAGCTAAAGCCGCCTCTACTCCAGATTCTGCAGCATTAAACACTCTGGTGGTATCTTCTTGTTGAATGGCAATTTCTGCTTGTTGTGAGGTTCTGGCTGCTAAGGATAAGCCTAAAGCCAAAATAACAACCATAATAAGCAAGACAATCAAGCCGACTTGACCTTGATTATTGTTTTTTAGAAGGTGAAGATACTTTTTCATCGCCATTCCATGATACGGGTATTTTTCTCAAGAAACAAGCATGAAAACTTGAGGGACTAGTTTAATTATTGGTTGGAAAATTATCGTTTTTAAAACTAATAAGTGGTTGCCAGTCATTAATCGAGGCTACTTTTTTATATAGCTGGTGAGCAGTTTGAATTAATTCTAGGTTTGTCCATGAAGCGAACTGTAAATTGCCAAAACCATGTTGTTGAAAGCCAAATAAATCGCCTGCTCCCCTATTTTGCAAATCTTGTTCAGCGAGTTTCAACCCATTATTTTCTTTAGTAAAAATAGTTAGTCTTTTCTTAGTTGCTGCTGAATTTGAGTTTGTGAATAGCAAGCAATAACTTTCTTGTCCAGCTCGGCCAACCCGACCACGAAGTTGATGCAAACTAGCCAGACCAAAACGTTCAGCAGCTTCGACCACTATAATATTGGCTTTTGGCAGATCTACTCCAACTTCAACTACTGGTGTGGTAATCAAAATATCTATTTTTTGCTGAAACAGATCATCGATCACTTGTTGTTTAACCTGGCTTGAAAGTTTGCCATGTAGTAAACCAACTTTAAGCTTCGGTGCGGTTTGCTGGTAAAAATTTTTGATGTTGGTAAATAATTCTTTAGCAGCAGTTACCCCAGCTAAAGTTTCACTGCTAGATGGCTCAATAAATGGGCAAACAATTAAGGCTTGGCCAGTGGTTTTGTTAATAGTTTCAGCAATCCAGTTTAATGAATCTTGTTTTTTAGTATTGCTGACAAGCCATGTTTTAGAGGGAATTCTACCTTGAGGCATTTGATCAATGGTGCTTAAGCTTAAATGACTAAATAAAGTCAGCATTAAGCTTCTGGGGATAGGGGTAGCAGATAGAGTTAGAGTATGTGGAGTACCATGTTTCAGTGGTAGTGTGGTTCGTTGTTTGACACCAAAACGATGTTGCTCGTCATAAGCCACCAAAACAGGATTGATCTCTGTAAGTTTGTTAATAACGGCATGGGTACCAACATATAGGGTTGGTTTTGAGTTAGGTTTAAATTTTTTAGCTTCTTTGGTGGTAACTAGTTCAATATTTAAGTCTGGAAAAAGTTTGGTTAGTGATTGCAGGTGCTGTTGGGCCAAGATTTGGGTAGGTGCTACTAAAACAGCATTATGTTGATTTAGTTTGACAGTAGCAAAAGCCGCAATCCCTACAACTACTGTTTTTCCAGAACCAACATCACCGATCAACAATCTATTCATTGGGGTGTTAGCTTGCAAATCATTAAGCAGTTCATTGACGGCTTGTTGTTGAGCAGTTGTCAGTTCAAAAGGCAATTTTTTAGTTAGCCATTGTTGGTAGCTGGTTGTTGGTAGCTGGATAGCGAAGGCACTATGTTTATTTTTCCAGTCTTGTTTAACTTGCTGAGAATGTTTAATTAAAGCAATTAATTCTTCCAAAGCTAATCTTTCTCTAGCTAAAGGGACATCATCATTAGGTTCAGGGAAATGAACAATTCTTAATGCTTGAGAAAGTTTTGGAAATTGATGCTGAATAGTATCCAAACCGTCTGTTGTATCAGCTAATCTATCAGTGATTTCCTTGATAATTCTTCTAAAGGTACCAAGTTTAAGTTTGTTACCTAGTGATGAATATAAAGGAACCAATCGACCAGTATGGACAGTGTCTGTTTTTACTGCTTCGATTGTTGCTTGGACTAGGATTTTTCTTTCAGAAATCTTTCCAGAAAAAAACCACTCACTGCCTTTTTTGAGTTGGTTTTTTAAAAAACGATTATTAAACCAAATCGCTTGAATACGACCAGTTGAATCTTGAAGAGTTGCTCTGGTCATGATTCTTCTACCTCGGTAAGAAGTTGAACAGCTCATGACATGAGCTTTGAAAGTGATCAGCTGATTAACTGTCAATTGATCAATCGTCACTATTTGAGATCTATCTTCATAGCGAAATGGTAATTTGAGCAACAAATCAGAGATTTGTCTGATCTCTTTGGCTTCTAAATCTCTAGCTAAAGCTGGACCAACACCCTTAATAACATGAATTGATTCATTAAGTCGGTACATCTAAGGTTAAGTTTAACACTTAAAAAATAATAAACATGCTGATTAAACTACTAGCAATCAAACCAGTAATGGCTAGAATAGCAAAAGTTTTAATCAGTTTTTCTCGTTGTTTTTTAGTCATCTCAAACCAATTTATAAAAACGTTTTTTACCGATTTTGAGTCCAGCAATCAGGGTTAGGTCTGGGATTTGATTGGGCTCAGTGATTTTTTCTTCACTTGGTAGTAAAGTTAAGGCTCCTTGTTCAATTAATCTTCTTGATTGACTATTACTTTCTTTGGTTAAAGTTACCATGATTTCTAGAGCTGTTTTGTTAGCTAACTCTACTCTACTCACTACAGTGGCACTATCAACTTGTTTATTTTGGACGGTATTTTCAAAGTGGGTCTGAGCTTGATCAGCTACCTCAACAGAATGATATGAAGCAGTAATTTCCCAGGCTAGTTGTTTTTTCCATTGCATTGGATTGTCTCCATTTGCTATTCTTTGTTGAATTGCTTCAATTTCTTGTTGATGAACATCGGTTAGTAAAGTGAAATACTCAATGATCAACTCATCAGCAACGCTCATTAGTTTGCCATACATCTCATTGGGGGCCTCACTTAAAGAGACAAAATTATTAAATGATTTGCTCATTTTTCTACCATCAGTACCATTGATAATTGGTGTAGTTAAAACCCATTTTTCTTTGTTGTTGTATGCTCTTTGGAGAGTTCTGCCCATCATCATGTTGAAGGTCTGATCGGTACCACCAATCTCCAAATCAACATTCATCGCCACTGAATCGTAGCCTTGCATTAATGGGTAGATAATTTCGTGACCATGAATCGGTAGACCATTTTTTAGTCTTTCTTGGAACATATCTCGTTCCATTAGTTGTTGAACAGTGGTTTTGGCCATGATCTTAACCATGTCTGGAAAAGTCAATTTATCTAACCAATCACCATTGCGTTGAATTTTAATTAAGTTGAAATCTAAGATTTTACTAGCTTGGGTTTTCCAAGTAGCAAAATTTTCTTCAATCTGCTGATCAGTTAAGATGGGTCTGGATTCATCTCTGCCTGTAGGATCACCAATTTTAACGGTTCCATTACCAATCAGTAAAATTACTTCGTGGCCCAACTTGGCAAATTGTTGCAGTTTTCTCAAAACAACTGAGTGGCCCAAGTGAAGATTAGCTCCGGTAGGATCGATACCTAGATACAATTTAATTTTATTGGTTTTTAGTTTGGTCAAAAAAGTTTCTTTGTTGGGTAAAATCTCGGCAACTCCTCTAGAAATGACCTCTTCAATGGGAAAACTAGTTTTTTTTAGCATAAATATCTTTCCGCTTACTATTCGTTATTCTATAACACCTTCTTGATTTGGTCAGGGTGTTTTTCTGCTACAATACAATCACCATGGAAATTAATTTGACTGCGATTGCTGATAAAACCAAATCAATTTATAGAAAATTGGCCAGAAAAATCAAGGTTTATACGATTAAGTTTTCTAGAAGTAGATCAAGAAATAGACATTTATCTCCAGTGCAACAAGAACTATTAAAAGCTCAAAGAATGAGATTAATTGCTCGGGTCTCTGTCATTGGCGTGGTGGTGGGCATTTTTGGTTTTCTGGGTTTATTTGCTTGGTACTCCAAAGATTTGCCTAAACCAGGTGAAGTTATTCGTCGAGAAGGTTTTAGTACCAAGATTTACGATCGTGATGGTGAGTTACTTTATGACTTATATGATAATGAAAGACGTAATCCCATTACTTTAAATCAGCTTCCAGAATACTTAAAGCAGGCTACAGTGGCGATTGAAGATAAAGATTTTTATAAACATGGTGGCTTTGATTTATTGACTGTTGTTCGTATTCCTTACAATATGGTTTTTAGACAAAGAGTGGTCGGTGGCTCTACGCTCACCCAACAGTTGGTGAAGAATGCGCTCTTAACTAATGAACGAACGATTTCTAGAAAATTTAAAGAGTTAGTTTTATCAATTCAAATTGAAAGGACCTTTACCAAGGACCAAATTTTGGAGATGTATTTAAATGAAGCTCCCTATGGAGGGACTGCTTGGGGAGTCGGTACTGCTGCAGAACTCTACTTTAACAAAGATGTTTCGGAATTGAGTTTAACTGAAGCAGCTTTCCTGGCTGGTTTACCTCAACGTCCTAGTGTTTATTCCCCTTTTTCTGGCAAAAAAGATGAGGCTGGTGTTCCCTATTGGAAGATTAGAACAGAAAGTGTTTTGCGAGCAATGGAAAAAAATGGCAATATTACTAAATTACAAATGGAGGAAGAAATAGCTAAGTTGGATTCTCTAGAATTTAATACCACAGAAACAGATATTAAGGCCCCCCACTTTGTGTTTTATGTGAGAGATCAGCTGGAAGAAATGTTTGGTCCGGATTTGGTGGAAAAAGGTGGCTTGAAGGTCACAACGACGCTTGACTTACCTTTGCATCAACAAGCTCAAAGTATTGTGACTGAAGAGGTTGAAGGAGTGGAAGCCTACAACATTACTAACGGGGCTGCAGTGGTAATGAATCCTAAAACTGGAGAGATTTTGAGTATGGTTGGGAGTAAAGACTTTTTTGATCAGGACATAGATGGTCAATTTAATGTTGCGGCTGATGGTTTGAGGCAACCAGGTTCTTCAATTAAGCCAGTTACCTATTTGGCAATGTTCCGCAGAGGTTATAGTCCAGCCTCAATGCTTGTTGATGCTGAGACAATCTTTAAACCCAACGAAAGTGCCGATGAATATAAACCCAAAAACTATGATGGAGAGTTTCGTGGGCCGGTTAGTTTGAGGAGCAGTTTGGGTAGTTCTCTTAATATTCCGGCCGTTAAAAGTGTGGCGATTGTAGGAGTCAAAGAGTTCTTGCAGACAGCTTATGACATGGGTTTTGCCACCCTTGAGCCAACCGATGACAATATGAAAAGATTTGGTTTGGCCGTAACTTTGGGTGGTGCTGAAGTTCATTTACTAGATACAGTGACGGCTTATAGTGCTTTTGCCAATAGTGGTTTAAAAGTTAAACCAGTGGCAATTTTAAAAGTTGAGGATAAAGATGGCCGGGTGTTATTCGAACACAAACAAGTCGAAGGCAAACGGGTGATGTCAGAGGGTGAGGCTTTTTTAATTAATGATGTTTTGGCTGATAATAATGCTAGATTATTAGCTTTTGGAGCCAATTCTCTACTCAATACTGGCAAACCAATTGCAGTTAAAACTGGTACGACCAATGACCAAAAAGATAACTGGACGATTGGTTGGAGTCAGGAAGTAATTGTTGGTACTTGGGTGGGTAATAACAATAATACTTCTATGACCAGAGTGGCTTCAGGTGTGACTGGTGCCTCTCCAATTTGGCGAAGAATTATTTTTGCAGCCTTGGATATGGGTTATGGTGCGCCAGACTGGGTGGTTCCTGAAGATGTTGAGCGAGTTGAAGTAGATAGTATTTCTGGTTATCCAGCTCATGATGGTTTTCCAACCAAATTTGACTATTTCTTAAAAGGAACGGTACCAACTGTGCCAGATCCCATTCATGCCAAACTGAAAGTTTGTCGCGATGATGAGAGCAAGTTAGCCACCGCTTCTAAAGTTAGTGGCGGAGATTTTAATGAAAGAGAGTTTATTATTTTGCAAGAGGCAGACCCTTTTAGTCAGGATGGTAAAAATCGTTGGCAGGAAGCGATCAATGCTTGGATTGGTGGTCAGGATGATTCCAGATATAAAATTCCGACAGAATATTGTGGCGATACTAGTGAAGTGTTTGTGCGAATTAGCAAACCAGAAAATGAAAAGGTTTATGGTGACAACAAAATCGAAGTTCATATTGATGCAGGGAGTAATGCAGGTATTGATCGTATTGAGATTTATCTAGATGGTGAGAAGAAAGAAACCATCAATGATTATAAATACCGTGGCTGGCTGAATTTTCCAACTGGTAAACACGAGCTTTATGCTAAAGCTTTCTCTAGGGATGGCAAAGAAGCTAAAAGTAATACTATTAGGTTGGGGGCTGGAGGCGCTGATTGGAAAGATCCAGAACCAACTCCAATCCCCTCTCCTACTCCTACCACTGCTCCAATTCCAACCGGAGTAGTTCCTACAATAGAGTTATAGCTAATATTAACAACCATCCCCCCAACCATTGAGTGAGTAGATAGTGATCCAGAGCGATGAGCGGGAGAATGATAAACAGAGTTGTTAAAACATTCCTTTTTTTAAGTTCATCTTTAAGACAAACAATTAAACCAGCTCCGACCAAGCCAACTTCGGCTAACCATAGCAATAAGCTGTGGTGAACCGGTTGAATGAATCTAATTACCTCTGTGGTATTAGGTTTTAAATAGTAAAGAAAATTATTTAGGCCAGTTCCCCAGAAAAAATGATCAAGCCAAATCTTAATGGTTTGTTGATTTAAGGAAACTCTTCTAGTAATTGAAAGTTGATCCAGTTGATTGAACCAACTTAGAATAATTGGGATGATGATGATGCTTAGAAGAAGCCAGTTAAGTGATAGTTTTTTTTGCAATTGTTTAAAGGTTTGCAAAATTAGAAAAATAATAAAACTAGCAATGGCTGAATAGGCTTGAGTGAGAAATAGCGTCCAACTAGTCATAATGATTAGCAACCAACCTAAGTAAATCGAGGTTTTTTTATTAAGTTCAAGTTTTTTTAACAGGATGATGGCATTGATTACCAAAAAGCCAGCCAGAATATTTGGATGAGCGGTTGAGCCGTAAGGATTGATGACTTGGCCTGTTTTAAAGTTAACTTTGGCGATATTTAAGGAGTTAGTCAGGCTAGTTTCACCCAAGAAGTGGTAGTCAAATAGGTTTCTTTGTAAAAAAAACTGGCTATTAGCTAAAATAATTTGTCCAAAGAAGCTCAGAACAAAAGCTGAATAAATTAAGCTTTTATTTAATTGGTAAAAATTACTTTTAAGAAATAAAATTAATAAACCTAGTTCTAAAAATCTAAAAAATGAGATTATGGCTAATAAATCATTATTAGTAAAAAATTGTCGAATAAAAATTACTAATAATAAAAAAATAAATAATTTGTTTCTTAAAAAAATAATAGATTTTTTTTTGATTACATTAAATAACCAAATAATTATGATTAAAAAAATTGGAATTTCTGCTAACCAAATTTTTGCTATTAAATAATCACTAAAAATTCCATTAAGGTAAGCTTGGCTTTCTAACCACCTTAAAAATAAATTAAGTGGTGCTAACAGGATTGCTCCTGCTAATAACCAACTATAAATTTTACTTAGGTGACTGGCCATAGTAGTTATTTATCCTACAACCAACCTTAAATTTTGCCTACTAACTTAGCGGTATATTCTTGTTCAACTTTTTTAACGATCTTTTTTCTAATGGGTTTAATATCATTACCAGCAAGATTGTTTTTGGGATCCCAGTATTCTAGGGCGAAGGTGTAATTATTTTTATAAATGTCTGTCAGTTCTACATTAATTAATTTTTGATCTGAGTTTTTGATCGTGAGCAACACCTCTCCAACTAAAGTTTTTTCCGGTAATGTAAAAGTTAGGGTTTCTTTAACACTAGCTGTTTTGGGGAGTGGTTGATAACTAGGGTGAAATTTAATTAAAGGTAATAATTTTTCAATTTCTAATTCAACACAGGTGTTTTTTTTCTCGACCCAAATTTTTCCAATGACAGTATCTTCGATTTTAACTAAACCTTGGTTATTTTTGTTTACTTGCTCAACTAAAAATTCAGGCAAGTAAAACTTGGTTAATAAGGCTGCTAAATCACCCTTGGTTTGTCTCAGTGTTTTTTGTGAAACTAAACCTAAAGTTAATTTTTCAGCTGGGAGTTGATTTTCTTTTGGATGATAGACATTAGCTATTTCAAAAACAGCCAACTGTTCTTCTTGAGTGTTATTGGCAATGATCTCTAACAAGGAAGGAATCAATGACCTTCTTAAGTAAACTTTGTCTTCAGTTAGTGAGTTGGCCAAGCTTAGATGCTGTTCAATGGTGAAACCTGATTGTTTGGCGAGTTCTTCACTCACCATTGAATAGCTATAAACTTCAAACCAACCAAGTGCAGCCAAAAAGTGTTTGACCTTTTCTTCAAACTCAAAATTAACTGCTTTTGGTTTGATTAAAGGAATACTAGTTGGCATTAAGACACTTGGTAAGTTGTGGTAGCCATAAATTCTGGCGATTTCTTCAACAATATCTACAGGAGTATTTAGATCTTTGCGGAAAGTAGGTGGCTGGATATGAAGAGTGTTATTAACTATTTCAACTTGGCATTCCAATTTTTTGAGAATCTGTTCTATTTTATTTTTTTCAATTTTCAAACCCAGGTAATTATCGATCTTCTCGAAATCCATAATAATGGTTGGTGGTTTTTTAGTTTGAATAAATGAATCATAAATATTGCTAGCAATTTTGGCCTGACAAAGATCTTGGTAAAGTCCAATTGCTCGATAAAAAGTCGCCGTGGCCAAGTGAGGATCTAGACCCTTTTCTGTTAACTGAGCTGCAGTCGTTCTAATGGCATGAGTCATTGAGGCAAATCTAACTTTTTTGGGTTCGATTGACTCAATCCATAACAAGATGTTTTTGGTTTGGTTGTTAATAGATGAATTAGCTGTTCCTTTGATTGAAGGTAGATCAATAATCACATCAGCCTGATTTTTAAAAACAATCTCTCCACCTACGCACTCATAATCTTCACCATCTAAAGTAGTAAATCTGTCCCCTTTTTTGGCTTCGGTGACATGAATCTCTCCACCCAGCTCCATGATTTTGTCATAATCAAAGGCGTGGATAGGATGTCCTAACTCATGAGTAACATAGTTAGTGATATCAATCGCACTCTCGTGAGAATTTTGTTCTATCTGCATTAATCTGTCTGCCATCCAGTTTGGTGTAGAAGTACGTTGAACATCTTGTAAGACAACTCCCAAGATTCTTTGGCACAGTTTTTTTTGATCAATAATTTTGGGTAAAGGTAAGTGATTTTTTGGGTCAAGTTTTTTTAAAGTGGCTGGTTTAACTAATTTGGCAGGAATACCAAATTGTTCCAAAATAACAGCAGCTTCTCTGGCAAAACCTCTGACTGACATGCTATCAACTCTGTTGGTGGTGATTTCAATATCATAGACTTGATCTTTACCACGTTGGTAGATCCTTTCAATTGAGGGGCCACACAAAGAGACATATTCTTGAATTTTTTCTGGTTTAAGCTCTGTTCTAAGTTGCTCTAATAACCATTGGTGAGGGATGAGGATATTCATATGTTTTCCTAGAATTGTTTTAAAAACCTGGTTTCTCCAGAATAGAAGTACCTAATATCATCAATATTTAAACCTTTTTGTAAGGTGTAGGTTCGTTCTACTCCCCAACCAAAAGCAAATCCAGTATATTTTTGAGGATCGATACCACCTGCTTTTAAAACATTAGGGTGAACCATGCCAGCTCCACCTACTTCATGCCAACCTGATTTGCATAAACCACATTTTTGTTTGTCTCCATGCTCGTTTTTAATCAGACCGGTGCCATTACAAAGATGACAACTAAAGTCTACCTCAAAGGAAGGTTCGGTGAATTGAAAGTGAAAGGGTCTAATTCTGCTTTTAGTACCAGGTCCATAAAATTCTTGAGCAAAATAATCTAAGGTGCCTTTAAGATGTTGAATATTAATCCCTTGATCAACCACTAAGCCTTCAAACTGATGAAACATTTGTGTGTGGGTAACATCTTGTTGCCGACGATAACAACGGGCAATATTAACCATTCTAATTGGTGGTTTACTCTTTAATCTCTCCATCTCTCTGACTTGGCCATTAGAAGTATGAGGAGTGAGGACCATTTTACCCATTTTTTTATTTTGAGTAGCCTTAATAAAGAAAGTCTCCCATTCGTCACGTGCAGGATGATCAGCGGGCATATTGAGGGCTTCAAATGCATAGTAATCCCAATCTGCTTCTGGATATCTGACCCTAGTAAACCCGATTTTTTCGAAGATATGAGAGATTTGTTCGATTGCTTGAGAAATTGGATGAAGATGACCAATAGTTGGTTTGGTTGCTGGTAAAGTTAAATCAACCCAATTTGTTTGGTTTTGCTCGGTTTTTTCCAAGTTGGTTTGTAAATAGTTTTTTAGTTCATTTAACAACTGGCCTGCTTGTTTTCTTTGTTGGGGATCGACATTTATGATTTCTTTAGAAAGCTCATTAAAAAGACCTCTTTTGCCTAAATAAGTTATTTTTTTAGTTGTAACCGAATTATGATCCTGATCAAACTGATTTTTAGTTTTTTCAATCTCTAATTGAAGTTTTTCTAAAGAGTGATCTGACATAGTTTCTCTATTCTACCAGGCTAAGGAAAATAATTAACAGGAGTTTCTTTAGCTTTGATTATTTCTTTCTTTAGTTAAAGTTGTTGTCTGTTTAATATTTTGGGCCTGTTGCTGGGCTTTTTCTAGTAGACCAGCTGCTTTCCAGTCTTCTTTGGCTTGGAGGCGATTATAGTGATGTTGATTAGCTAAGTGTGAGAAATAAGTTAGTTTTTCTCTCATATTTCCTTCCTGAAAACTAAAAACCCCGCTTGGTGAAGCGGGGTGGTTTTCTATTTATTTTTACTTTATCTGAATTTACTTCACCACCCCACTACCTCTTTGAAAAAAGAAGTTCTTGCAAGAGCGGTTAATAAATAAGGACAAAGTTTTCACAACTAATCTAACCTAACAGAATTATTTAGTTTTTTCAACTTTAGCTACTACTTCTCTAAATGCTTGTTCGTCTTTAATAGCAATTTGAGAAAGCATTTTTCTGTTTAAAGCAATACTAGCTTTTTTGAGACCGTTAAGAAATCTTGAGTAGTTTAAAGAACTTCCGACGGCAGTTAAGGCTGCATTAATTCTAGAAATCCAAAGTTTTCTCATATCTCTTTTTCTGAGTTTACGACCAACAAAGGCATATTGAGCGGCATGAAGATTAGCTTCTTTGGCTCTTTTGTAAAGACGGCTATTAGTTCCTCTATAGCCTTTATTTTGTTGCAAAACTTTTTTATGAGCTCTTCGACGAACGACTCCGGTTTTTACTCTTGGCATATGATTAATTCCTTTTTTTCAATTAGGCGATACCTAGCATTTTTTTAACTTTTTTGGCCCACTTACCTTTGACTTGGACCAAAATTCGATAGTTTCTTTTAGCTTTTTTACTTTTGTTTCTAAGTAAGTGACGTTGGTTTTGGACTCGACGCATTACTTTACCGGTGCCAGTAATTTTAAATCTACGAACAGCACCTTTTCTGGTTTTTTGTTTAATTTTTTTCATAATTTTACACCTAACCTATTTTTTCTTTTCTGGTGTGAGTTGAGCAATTAACTTTTTACCCAAAAGTTTGGGCTCAATCTCTAATTTTGCTAGTTCTTTGGTGCGGTCAATAATTCTATCAAAGACCTCAAAGCCAGTCTCTTTTTTGGTAATAGACCGACCTTTAAACATTAGACTTAATCTGACTTTGTTACCTTTTTCTAAGAAACCAATTACTTTTTTAAGTCTGGTTTCAAAGTCTTGGTCTCCCATGAAAGGAGTAAATCTAACTTCTTTTAGTTCTTGACCTTTAGCGCTTTTTCTTTGTTCAGCTTGTTTTTGTTGTAACTGATATTTGAACTTAGAAAGTTCAATAATCTTAACAACAGGTGGTTGAGCTTTATCTGTGACAACAACTAAGTCTTTATCTACTTCTCTGGCTTTCAGTAGGGCTTCTTGAGAAGTCATGACGCCTAACGTTTCACCTCGTTCTGCAATTACTCTGACTTGGGGGAAGCGAATATGGTGGTTCGCTTGAATAAAGTCTTTTTTTCTACCGTATTTATGTTGTTTGTTGTTGTAAGGGTTATTAATCACTCTTTGCTTAAACCACTTGATACTGAACGTCATAATAGCACTAATTTCTCACCTGAGAAAAAACTGCTTAATAACGAAGGTTGATTATATCATTTTCTTGAGGATTGTGAATTGCAGTTTCTTTGGGTATAATTCCACTTCGTAAGTGAGAGCTCGTAGCTCAGTTGGTTAGAGCGCTTCGTTGACATCGAAGAGGTCAGAGGTTCGAGTCCCCTCGAGCTCACAGTAGTAAAGAAAGATCCAAGTTTGGATCTTTTTTTACTATTTTGAGTTTTGAGTTGGTAATGAGAAGCTTCTGGTTCGTTCTATCAAGTACATAGTGCAAACGAAGTGCACTATGCTGGATAGCGTGAGGAAGCGCAAGTGAAACCAGAAACATAACCGTAATGAAATCGAGGTTATGCTGGTGAAACGAGCAAGCTCACCTGTCTCACTCGAGCTCACAACACTGAAAAAATCTCCAAAATGGAGATTTTTTTGTTGGTGAAAACATTAGCTACCACTATAAGCAGTGGCTTTTTCATGATGCATGGTATCTTGAACAAACTTAGTTTCTTGAGTATTAACCACCATGCCTCCACCTCTACGTTTAGCCATTTTCTTTTTTCTAGAATTCATTTGTTTGGCCCAAGTCCTAGCACTTTTTACCTTCTGGCGGAGTAACATGATGAAGCTTCTAAGTTTGGCAAAAAAGTTTTTAAAATAACTTCCTTCTTGACCTGGATCTGCGATTTGGGTCATTAGGGTTACTTCGGCTTCTTTTTGCAGCGAGCCAATATCAGCCATGAGTAAGGCAACTTCTTTTCTTAGTTGGTCGATTTCTTTGAGCTCTCTTTCTTTACGAGCCTCAAAAACATCATGGTTATCAACAGGATTAACCTTGTCATGGAGTTTTTTTCTTAGGATCTCACGTTCTTGTTGAGTTTTTAATTCTTGTTGCTGTTGTTCTAGATTTCTTTGAGCTGTCTTTGGGGTGTCTTCTTGATTAAGCTCTCCCCCAGTTTTGGCTAAAGCTTCACTAAAAAGTTGGTTATTTGATTTTGCCTGGTTATTTTTGTCGTCTGATCTGGAACCATGCTCAACCAAAGCCCTAGCAAAAGGATTAATGCCTGAGTTTTGGCTAGCTGGTTTTTTACTTTGGCCCAAATTATTCATCGATAGTGTTTATTATAGGTCTAAAAGGCCTATTTTGTCAATCAAAACTGTCTGGGCAGTTGGTAAAGATCTTTGACTAACTAGAATTCTACGCAAGTTCCAACAAATGGTCTACTACTTTTTGTTTGAGTAGGTTAGTTTCTAAATGGCCCAAATAGTGACTATCTTTTTTGAGTTGTTCTCTAGTTTTTTCATCTTTAATACTTTGGAAGTAGTTTTCTTTATCTTGATCAGTTACCTGGAGTTTTTTAGTTTTGGCAATAGCCCCAAGAATTAAATCTAATTGCAGTCTACCTAGGGTAGAAACTGCTAAATCTTGAGAAAGATCTTCCATGGTTATTTGTCTGCGTTTTAGATAATCGTCAACAGACATATTAAGTTGTTGCAGCTGACTGGAAATATGTTCAAATTCATGTTGAGTTTCTTGTTTTAACAACATTTCTGGTACTTGAGGTTTCAAGCCTGCAACTAGTTCTTTAAAAATATGTTGAAGTTTAATTTCTTTTTCTTGGTCTGCAGTTAAATCAGGAACTTGGTTTGTTTTACTATCTTTTTTATTAGTTTCTCGGTCTTTTTTAGTTTGAGCAATCGCTTTATCTCCTGCTTTAGCTCCAGTTTTAACAAAAGCTTCATATTTTTGAGTTGATACTTCTGGAATTTCAGCAAAATAAGCTTCAAGGACCCAATCTTTACCTTTTTCCACTGAAGTGATAGCAAACTCAGGTCTAGTAATAGGAGCTTTTTTATTGTCTTTAATTGCGTTGGTGTAAGCCTCAGGAATGAGTTCATCAAGGACTTGTTGAATGATTTTGTTTTCTCCAAGATGTTCTTCGGCAATTTTTATAGGTACATTACCTTTTCTAAAGCCAGCTATGGAAAGTTTTTTGGCTAATGAAGTTAAGACAGCTTGGTATTTATTCTCAACGGTTTTTTTATTTAAAGTAATAGTTACTTGGCTATTTGGGGCAATTAGAGACTGGCCTTTATCTGCCTGTTTAGTTTTGGTAGGGGTGGTTTTAGTGGGTTTTTTGGTCATTGGCTGATTATATCGCAGATTGCAAGATATACCAGGCTTGGTACAATAGAGGCCTCTTATTAATCAATTTAATTACTATATTTAAGGAAACATTACATGTCTCAAGAAAAAAAGCTTCTCCATGTTGTTTGTGATTATAAAGCAGGCGGAATGGAGTTTGGTGAAATTAATACCAGAATTTTTGATACTTTAAATTATCCTGATCAAGTTTTGGTTCATACCACTGAAGTTCCCCCTCTGGATACGGCTGCTTTGGGTTTTGTCACGGCTCAGTATGCCTTAGCTCCTTTTAATGGTAAGAGGGTGGTTTATGGTAATGCTGCTCCAAGACGAGATAAATCTGAGGCCAAAAAGGATAATATTGACCATGGTATTAAATATGCCAGGCTTAAAAATGGAACAGAAGTAGTTAATGTTTATTCAGAGTATGCTTTTGGTTTTATGAAGGATCAAATCGTTGAGTTTAGAGACATCGACTGTCCAGCAGGAGGTTCTCAGTTTAGATCCAGAGATTTTTTTCCAGAAAGAGTTGCTAGAGTCATGAACGGAGATTTATCTATTTTGACTACTGAGCTTGATATCAACACTATTCCAGATGTTGAGCCAAACAGAGTGGCTTGGACAGATGGTTTTGGGAATATCAAAACTACTACCAGGGCTTCTCATCTTAAGAATTTAGGTTTGAAACCAGGAGAAAAAATTCAAGTGATTCTTAATGGGGTTAACATGATTGGAGTGGTTGCGGTAGGTGGGTTTTCGGTTGATCGAGGTGTTTTAGCTATTAACTTTGGTTCTTCTGGCTATGATGATCCATTTGTTGAGCTCTTTTTAAGAGTTCATCATATGAGTGAGCGAACTGCTGCTGTCAGGTTTAACTACCCAGTTGGTGGTACCGAATTTACGATTAAACCTCTTTAAACTATGAAGTTAAACTCAGGCATTGAAGTTTTACTAAAAAAAGAGATTGATCCTGTTTTTGCTGCTAGAGCTGGCTTCATCTTTTCTCAAATCGAAACAGCCAAACCTCAAAGGGTATTGGATATTGGTTGCGGTAGGGGTTTTTATTTGCAAGCTTTAGCCAACTATCGATTTATTAAGTCTGTAGTAGGTTTAGAGTTAAAGGTTGAGTATATTGGTAAAGCTAGTCAGTTTTTTAAAAATAAAAAAATTAAAATTAAGCAAGGCAGTGTTTATCAGTTGCCTTTTGCTGATAATTCTTTTGACTTCGTTATTCTTTCTGAAGTCTTGGAGCATTTGGAAGATGAAAAACTAGCTTTAAAAGAAATTCACCGAGTTTTGAAGAAAAATGGACAGTTGGTAGTAACTGTTCCAAATCATGATTTTCCTATGTTGTGGGATCCAATTAACTATTTACTCATGAAATGGTTAAACACTCACATTAGGAGCGATTGGTGGTTCTTAGCTGGTATTTGGGCTGATCATCAACGACTTTATACTGAGAAACAGTTAAGAGATGTTTTAAACAAAAACCACTTTAAAATCAAAAAATTAGCACAAACAGTTTTTTATGTTTGGCCATTTAGTCATTTTATTCTCTATGGTATTGGTAAAAATATTGTTGAGAAGTTTCCAAGTTTGTCAATCAATAGGTTTCAAACAGCTAAGCCAAGTAAAGTTGCCAACTTAATAGCTAGTCTGATGAGTTGGCCAAACAAATTGGCCACCAGCACCAATACCAAGAAAAAATCTGGAGTCGGTTTGGTGGCCTTGTTAACCAAGTAATTAACTAATTTTAATGGCTGTTTCGACTAAACGGTTAGCGTAGCCCCACTCATTGTCATACCAACTCACTACTTTGACGAGGTTTCCCCCCATCACTTGAGTTAATTGTAAGTCAACAATCGATGATTCTTTTCGGCCAACAATATCAGCAGAGACAATGGGATCATTAGTTACTGCCAAGATTCCCTGCCAAGTTGGTGATTGAGCGGCTTTGGTAAAAACCTCATTAACTTCTTCAACAGTGACAGCTCTTTTGGTAACAAAAGTGATGTCTGATAATGAGCCAGTTGAAGTCGGGACTCTAATGGCAATACCATCAAAAATACCTTTGAATTCTGGAACTACTTTACCAGTGGCTTTGGCTGCCCCAGTGGAAGTGGGAACGATATTTGCGGCAGCACTTCTGGCTCTTCTCAGATCTTTGTGAGAGTTGTCCTGAAGATTTTGGTCATCTGTATAAGCGTGGATGGTTGTTAATAAGGCTTTTTCCACCCCAAAATTTTCTGCCATTAATTTAGCTATTGGAGCAACACAATTAGTAGTACAGGAGGCATTAGAATGAAGCTCCCCGGCTGAGTTAATCTCGTTTACTCCAAGCACTGAGACAGAAAAATTACCGCCCTTATCAGGTGCTGACAGAAGAATTTTTTTGGCTCCACCTTTTAAGTGAAGGCCAGCTTTTTCTGCTGTCCTGAATGCTCCAGTTGATTCAATGACTGTGTTTACGTCTAACTCGGCCCAAGGAATTTTAGCTGGATCTCTTTGGGCAGTGACTATAATTTTGTATGAATCAATAATCAATGTACCCAAAACAGGATCCTCATCAGAAACCTCATCTTTAGTTTGATGTTCCTCAAAAGATAGCCTTGGTGCAAATGTTCCGTAGTTGGTATCATACTTGAGGAGATGGACCCAACCCGCTAGATCCATAGAACCAGAAGTATTAATAACTTTAAGGTCAGCTGAATCTTGGTGATATAGCCACCAAACTCTTAAAGAATTACGACCAATTCGGCCAAAACCGTTAATGCCAAGGGTTTTTTTCATTCACTCTCCTTTATTTTGCTAATTCTGTCTTGACTTTATTGCTAACGTAAGTGCCAATATCTTCGCCATCAATGGCTTTTTCTAGATTATCTTTTTCAAATAATTTGAAAATCATTACAGCTAAATCATTATCTTGACTCATTGCTAAAGCCGAAGTATCCATCACTTGGACATCCTCCATCATAATAGCGTCTCTGAGTGATAGAGTTTTGAAGCGTTTGGCATCTGGGTATTTCATTGGATCTTTTTCGTAAACGCCATCAACTTTGGTGGCCTTCATTAAGACATCACAGTAAAGCTCAAGAGCGTGAAGAGAAGCACCTGTATCAGTGGTGACATAAGGGACTCCAGTGCCGGCACTGAGAATAACTACGTGACCTTTTTCCATATGTCTGATAGCTTTTCTTCTAATAAATGGTTCGGCTACGGAAGCCATATCTAAGGCAGATTGCAATCTAGTTGAAACACCGACTTTTTCTAAAGCATCTTGGAGGGCTAAGCCATTCATGACAGTGGCCAGCATTCCCATGTAGTCACCGGTAGCTCGATCGATACCATTTTTACTAGCAGCAATTCCTCTAAAAATATTGCCACCACCGATAACCACCGCGATCTCAACACCCTTATCATGAATTTTTTTGATTTTTTTGGCTACTTCCAAAGCGGCCTGCGGATCAATTCCGTATTCTCTATTACCGATCATTGATTCCCCTCCTACTTTGAGAAGAATACGTTTGAAACGAGGTTTTTTCATAAAAACTTTCCTTTTTTTTATATTCCTAATTTTTTTCTCAATCTAAGTATTTTCCAGCGCCAGTTTTCGGCAACTCTGAAAATTGGGTAAATCGTTTGGTCTAAGACCAGATCATAAGTGCCAACAAACTCTTTTAGTTCGCCACCATAACCTTTTTTAAAACGATGAAAACCAAACCAGGGATTTTTAGGATCAGGATTTTCTCCGAGTGATCCCCACATATCAAATTTTTTATAGCCACTGTTTCTGCCAAATCTGATCATTTCCCACATCATTAGATTACTAGCCATGACGTCTCGATTCTCGTTACTAGAAGCTCCATAAGGGTAATAAAGTTTGCTATCAAAAACAAACATAATCCATGATACCAAGACTTTTTCTTCATAAACGGCATTGAAGATTTTCATCATGCCACTATCTTTGAGTGTTTCCCACATGGTGCGAAAGTAATCTGGAGTATGGGCATAAAATCCCTGACGATCAGTGGTTTCTGCTAGAATCTTTAAGTAGGTTTCCAAGCCTTCTTGAGTGGAGTTCTCGAAGACTTCAACTCCTTTTTTCTTAGCTAATTTAACATTATATCTAGTTTTACTTGATAACTGAGAAAAAAGTTCTTCCTCAGTCTTGTCTAAATCTAACTCAAAAGTGTATTTGGTAAAAAGAGGTCTACCTGGTTGGCAGCCATGATCTTGGAGAAATTTTCTAATTTCTCTATGTCCAGTTTGAGCCGAAGCAACTGGCTGAGAGACATCGGGTTCAAGCTTGATAAATAAGGCGTTTTTTTCTCTACCTATTTTTTTTAGGGTGGATAATTGGTTTTCATCAGGCATAAAACCTTTTGGCAAATAGCCAGCAGTTTTACCTAAGATCGGTAGCTGATGAAAAGTAACTTGCAAACTTTGTTTTAGCTTGCCGTTTTCAAAAAAACCAAAACGTTCTATTTCAATACCGGTTTTTTGTCTGAATTCACCCCATTCCCAAGTTTGCAGCGGATGATGAACAGCACTATTAAATAGTTTTTGTTCATCACTTCTGAAAGCCCTAATCAGCATATTGGTTCCTAATTATATGTTTTTTCACCAAGATTGTCATGGTGAAATTGATTTCATTTGACCTAGTTTTTTATGAGTTCAAAAACTCTTTGATATTCATTTCTCCATCTAACAAAGCATCTAAAGTATCATCATCAACTATCTTTCTACTTTTTGTGTTGAGTTGAGTATTTTTGGTGAGTTGAGAAACCCCGACTTCTTTAATTAGAGCTGGTTTAATGTCAGATAAAAATCTGCTCCTGGTAGAGTAGCTAACTTTCCCAAAATTCCATCTTTTTTGAGCATAGGTACAAAAGAGTTTTTCTTTGGCTCTGGTAATACCGACATAACAAAGTCGTCTTTCTTCTTCCATTTGTTCTTTGTTCCACAGAGATTGCTGGTGTGGTAGCAAGCCCTCTTCCATGCCAACAATAAACACCACTGGGAATTCCAACCCCTTAGCTGAATGTAGACTCATCAGCGTGACGGCGTTGTTACTAATCTCTGGTGGAGCATCATGAAAAACACCATCTTGAACCAAAGCCACATTTTCTAAAAATAAAACTAGATCAGTAAATTGAGCGGCATGATTCATCAACTCTTTAATGTTTTCCAGTCTGGCTTGATCTTGAGGATCTTTGTGGTCAAAAGTTTCTAAGTATTGAGTAACTTTCAGGACTTTTTCAATTATTTCTAAAGGAGATATCTCGGTGATTGGCCGATTTTGGTTTTCTCGCCATTTAAATAGTTTTGCTAGTCTTCTTTTACCATTTTTTTCAGCTCTTAGCAGGTTAATTTCATCAGCTGGGTTAATTAATATTCTAATATAGGCCAAGATATCTTTAATTTCTTTGCGGTCATAGAAACGAGTGCCTCCTACAATTTTGTAAGGAATTTTTTGTCTAACAAAGACTTCTTCAAAATTTCTAGATTGAGCATTAGTGCGATAAAGAATGGCAAAATCACCATAGGAGTAGCTGAATTCTTGCTTAATATATTGGGCCACTTTCTCTGCTTCAATTGTTTCATCACTAGTTTCAACAACATAGATGGGTTCTGCCAACTTATTTTCTGTCCAAAGGCTGAGCACAGGGTGAGAATTATTTTGAGAAATTACTTGTGTGGCTGCATCAAGGATGGTTTGAGTAGAACGGTAGTTTTGTTCCAGTTTGTATTCGATGATTTGGTCAAAATCTTGGTTGAGTCTTAGTAAGTTGCGATAATCAGCTCCACGCCAGGCATAGATACTTTGGGAGAAATCTCCCACTACATAGAGGTTGTTATGAGGTTGAGCAAAAAACTTGGTTAAGAAGTATTGGGCTTTATTGGTATCCTGGTATTCATCCACCAAAACATGATGAATTTTATCTTGATAAAAACCAAGAATTTCTTTATTTTGTTGTAGTAAGTTAACTGTTTCCAATAATAAATCATCAAAATCAAAAGCATTAAGTTGTTTAAGTGATTGTTGGTAAATTTTATAAACTTTAGCGGCAAACTCTTGAGCTGAGTCATGAGCTAAAGCTTGGTACTCTTCGGCAGTTAGCATTTCATTTTTTGCTTGAGAAATCAGTGCTTTAACAAACTGAGGCTTGTATTTTTTGGGATCAAAACCACGATCTTTGTAAATATTTTTAATCAAAGCTAACTGGTCGTTACTGTCATAAATAGTAAAAGAAATATCTCGACTGGTTTTAGTGGCATGTTTTCTAAGAATTTTGGCACATAGACTATGAAAAGTGCCTGAATAACTTAATTTTTGACCGGTCAATTTGAGTACTCTATTATTCATTTCCCCAGCAGCTTTATTGGTAAAGGTGACCAATAAAATATTTTCTGGATTTATATTCTTATTAATGAGATGAGCAACCCTAGTAGTTAAAACTTTGGTTTTACCACTTCCCGCCCCTGCCAAAACGATAGCCGGTCCACCAGGGTGAAGGACGGCTTGTTGTTGTTGTTCATTTAGGCCAATGAGGAGTTCTTCTTTTTGTAACACAGGCTAAATAGTAACACTTCTTCATTACTAAAGAAAACCAATTTATGTCTAATATTGACATATTATAGGATATTTGATATAATCATTGTTTCTGTTTCTCGAGTAATTAGGAATTGCTCCAGTTTAGTTCGAAAACAGAACTGCACTTTAAAAACTAGGTTTATTTTAAAAGTGAGTCCTTTTTTGTTTTTTAGGTTAAGTTTTAAAAACCAAAGGAGGACTCACTAGTCCGCTTCCATGTATTTGGAAGTATCAAATTAGAAAGGAGTCTTAATAATGAAAAAGACTCTCTACTTTACTATCGTTTTGTCCATCCTCTTGGTCATTGGTTTGTCGGCTTGTGGCGGAACTGTTCAGTCAGACACGCCCTCAAGTTTGGCACCTACGGTCAAGGCACCCTATCAACCAGCAGGGCCGACGGTATATTTCTACCGCAACGGTGACACCGTTTTTGTCAGTTTTGCTGGCTATGATATCAATGACCCAGAAGTGGTCACGCCTATTGACGTGAGCATCACTGGTCAGGCAGGCGAAAAGACTGAAGGGATTGATATCAGTTTTAGTTGGGACTTGGTGGAAGTCATCAAGCCAGATTTACTGGCTGATTTTGACCGTCTATGCAGCTATCAACTCGATGCTGTTATTGGTGGTCGGACCGCCATTACCCAACACATTCAGGCTGGAACCAATACTTGCTGGGTTGAATTCGTTTTCGTGACGGAATAACAACTTCAGCAACAAATTGAGAACCTAGTTTTAAGTAAGAAAAGGCCGGGCGCTTGCGCCCGGCCTCTAGGCTTTAATTTTCTATATTTGTTTAATCCAACTTGTACATGACCACTTGGTTAGTGGTAAGATGCTGTTATATGCGAAAGTTAATTTTTGGCAACTGGAAAGCAAATAAGTCTGAAAGTGAAGTTGAACAATGGTTGGCTGAATTTACAGTCGCAACAAAAAATTTAAATTTAAGTAAACTAGAGCCAGTCATAGCACCTCCCTACCCTTTTTTATTCAAGCTGAGAAATCAACCCACTATTTCAGTTGGTGTTCAGGATATTAGTCCGTTTTCTGCTGGTTCTTATACTGGGGCTATTGCTGCTCTTAATTTGAAAAATTTTCAAGTTAAATATACTTTGGTTGGTCATTCAGAGCGAAGAAAGTATTTTATGGAAACAGCTGCTGCTGTTAGTCAAAAAATCACTCAGGCACTAATCAATGGTATTAAACCGATTGTGTGTGTAGATGAAACCACCTTAGATGAATTAATTGCCAAGGTAGATGAAGCTGATTTGAAGCAGTGTCTTATTGCTTACGAGCCAGTGGCTTCGATTGGGACTGGTAATAATGCCCCCTTAACAGCAGTTAAAACTTTTGCTGAGCGAGTCAAAGACACCTGTGGTGAAGTGCCCTATCTTTATGGTGGGAGCATTAATGAAAACAACATTGCTGAATATTTATTAGTCAGTGATGGGGTGATCATTGGTGGAGCATCTTTATCTGCTACTCAGTTTGTCCAAGTATTAAAAGCTGCCCAAGGGGAATTAACCCATGGTTCATGAAAAAGCTTTTTAGATTACCTTATTCATTTTCACTATTAGCTATTTTGTTTTTTTCAACTTTAGTGAGGTTATTTAACTTGGGTTATCCAGCTGAATATGTTTTTGATGAGCGTTACCATGTTCCGGCTGTTAAATTAATTGCCGAAGGTGATCCTAGAGCATTTGAGTGGTGGCATCGACCGATTTATGGTAGTAGTAATCATGATTGGTTGCATCCTCCCCTAGCCAAATATATTCAAGCTAGTTTTTATAACTTAGGTAGTGGTTCAGTTGAAAGCTGGCGAATGGGTTCGGTTATTTTTGGTTTGGCTGGAATAGTTTTGGTTTATGTTTTGGCTAGTTTAGTGACTAATAACCAACTAACTGGGCTTTTGGCTGCTTTATTTTTGAGTTTAGATGGTTTGTGGTTAGTTCAATCACGAGTAGCAATGAATGATATTTTTCTAAGTGTTTTTTTATTAGTGATTGCAATTTTTTATTGGTTATTTCTTCGTTATCGAAGTGCCAAATTTTTATTAATCAGTGGTTTATTTTTAGGTTTAGCTTTAGCTATCAAGTGGACAGCAATTTTTTGGTTGGTTGGTTTGTTTATTTTTGCAGTAATTAAAAACTTTAAAGATAAACAACTCAGGAAAATACCGTTGGCATTTTTTTCTCTGATATTAATGCCACTTTTTATTTATTTTGTAAGTTATTTACCAGTTTTACAACAAGGTAGGGATTTTAGTTTTTTATTTGATCTTCATAAAAATATTTTTTACTACCAAACTCACCGAGATGGTCTTCATCCTTATCAATCAACTCCTTTTCAATGGATGTTCAATTGGCGGTCAGTATGGTATTGGACTAATGGTATTGGTGGCAATATTTACCTATTAAACCAACCGCTACTAGCTATTTTTTACTTTATAGCTCTAATTTTATCGGTTTACTTTATGGTTAAAAAATTTAAAGAAACTACTTTTGCTTACTTAATTTTGCTCTATGCTTTGAGTTTTAGTGGTTGGGTTTTTAGTCCAAGAATTTTATTTTATTATCATTATTTGCCTGCTATTCCTTTTTTAGCAGTGATGCTGGCTATTTGTTTTAAAGAGTTTTATTTTGACCAAAAAAACCATCTCTACTTATTTTTATTAACTACCTTTTTATTAATTATTAGTTTTTGGTTATACTACCCTCTCTGGTTAGGTTTGCCTGTTCCCCATGATTTGCAACAGGCAGTATACTGGCTATTACCTAGTTGGAAATAATTTATGAGTAAAAAGTTATCGTCTTTATCGGTTTTTTTCCCTTGTTTTAACGAAGAAAAAAATGTGCCATTGTTTATTGAAGAAGCAATTGCTTATTTACCAACAGTGGCGAAAACTTTCGAGGTGATTGTGGTAGATGATGGTAGTACTGATAAAACAAAAGAAGAAGCGACGACTTTGGCTAAAAAATATCAACAAGTTAGAGTGATTTCTCACCCAGAAAATAGAGGTTATGGTGCTGCTTTGAGAACGGGTTTTGAGGCGGCTCAATACGATTGGATTTTTTTTACTGATGGTGACCTGCAATTTAAACTCAATCAACTAACTAAATTTATTCCTTATACTGAAACAAATCATGTAGTTATTGGTTATCGTAAAAAAAGAGCTGAAGGTAGGTTTAGAGCTTTCAATGCGAGTTTGTTTAAACTTTATGTAGATTTATTATTTAGAGTTGGGGTCAAAGATATTGATTGTGCTTTTAAGTTATTTCACCGTAAAACTCTCCAATCTCTTCACCTAGAATCAACAGGAGCTTTTACTAGTTCTGAAATTTTATATAAACTAAAAAAACAAGGTGAAAGCTTTGTTCAACTACCGGTGACTCATAAAAAAAGAAAATATGGTTCGCCAACAGGAAATAACATTAAAGTAATTATTAAGGCTGGAGTTGAGGCTCTCAGTTTGTATATCAAAATTAAAATTGGTAGTTTAAATGGCAAAAAAACAACATAGTAAAATAGCAATTATTGGGGCTGGCTTTACTGGTTTGGCTGCTGCTTGGGATTTGGTTAATCAGGGCTATGAGGTTGAAGTTTTTGAAGCTAATAGTTATCCTGGTGGCTTGGCGGCTGGACAAAAAGATTCTGCTTGGTATTGGTCAGTTGAACATCACTATCACCACATCTTCAAAACCGATGAAGCAGCCATTAATCTTATTAAAGAAATGGGTTTGGTTGGTAAACTATTTTTCAGTACCGTTAACACCCGTTCTTATTATGGAGGTCAAGCTTGGTCAGTTGATTCACCAATTAGTTTGCTCAAGTTTTCACCCTTGCCTTTTTTTTCTAGATTGAGAGTGGGGTTTGTGATTGCTGCGATGAAGGTTTTGCCCAATGGACAGTTTTTGGAGAGATTTACGGCTAAAGATTTTTTACTTAAAACCATGGGTAAAAAGGCTTGGGAAGTGCTGTGGGAACCGTTATTTGTTGGTAAATTTGGTCAACATAGTGATCAAATTAATATGGCTTGGTTCTGGGCTAGGATTGCTACCAGATCTCAACAATTGGGTTACTACCAAGGAGGATTTCTTCAGTTAGCTGAAGATATGGTGAATAAATTGAAAGCCAAAGGAGTTAATTTTAATTTTTCTACACCAGTAAAAAAAATCATTGAGGATCAGCAAAAAATAAAACTAGTTTTAGAAAAAAATAGACAATTATTTTTTAATAAAGTCTTAGCCACAATGCCTTCTCCAGTATTAGCTAAAATGTTTAAATTTAATGACAAAAAAATAAACAACCTAACAGGGTTAGCAGCAAGAACGGTTTTGCTCGAATTAGATCAACCATTTTTTGTTGATCAAACTTATTGGTTGAGTATTCATCAAAAAAATTGGCCATTCTTAGCCGTGGTTGAGCATACTAATTTGGCTGGAACGAAAAACTATGGCCACAAACACTTGCTGTATATAGGTAAATATCTAGATAAAAATGAAGCTTTTTATAAATTTAGTTTAAGTAAGGTTTTAGCAGCATATACGCCTTACTTGGATAAACTTTCACCAGGTTGGGAAAAACATGTCACTAGGAAATGGATTTTCGATGCTACTTTTGCCCAACCTCTTGTTTACCGCCATCATTCATCCTTATTGCCCCCGCTCGAATTAGTTAGTAACAAGGTTTTTTGGTTAAGCATGCAGCATGTTTATCCTTGGGATCGTGGGATCAACTATGCAATTCGTTTTGGTAGGCAGATTACTAAGATTTTGAAAAAAGATGACTAAAGTTTTTAGTTTTTTAAAGTCTCTCATTAAACAAAAATATTTTTTAATATTTTGTTTATTTTTTGTTATTAGCTTTATTTTTTTTCAATCTACTTTTTGGTATCAAGACCAATCATTCTTCATTAAGTCAAAACTATGGAGTGACTTTGCAGCGCATCTTCCATTAATTAGGTCGTTTAGTTTGGGCGACAATTTTTCACCAATTGAATATCCATTTTTTGCTGGAGAAAAAATTAGTTATCACTTTTTATTTTATCTTGGAGTTGGCTTGTTAGAAAAAGTGGGCTTCAGAATTGATTTGGCTTTGAATATATTATCTGCTTTGGGTATGTCTCTATTGTTAACGATGATTATTAGGTTGGGAGCATATTTTTTTAATTTTAAAGCTGGACTAGTAGCTGTGGTTTTATTTTTATTCAACGGCTCTTTATCTTGGTTAAAGTTTTATGAAAACATTGCGCCGACAGATTTAATTGAATTTATTAATTCTTTAACCACCCAGAAACACTATGCTAGTTTTGGTCCGTGGGATGGTGGGATAATCAGTGCATTTTGGAATTGGAATATTTTTACTAACCAAAGACATTTAGCATTGGGCCTGGGGATTCTATTATGGTTAGTTTATTTATTTGAAAAAAAATTTTCAACTAAAGAAATATTTTTTTCAAAAAAAGAACTATTTTTTACAGGACTATTAATAATTATTTTGCCGTTATTTCATCAGGCCTCTTATGCCTTTTTGGGAATTTATTTGTTAGTTAAGTTATTAAGTAATAAAAACAAGCTAACTAGATTAATAATTATTTTTTTTGGTTTGGTAGGAGGTTTTTCTTTGCTGATTTATCAATTTTTTGGAAGCTCTTTTACTCCGATTTATGAGTTTGGCTTTTTGGCTAAAAGTAATAACTTGCTGGATTTAGTTAATTATTGTTTTTATAATTTTGGTTTTTATATATTTTTTATTCCTCTCTTATTATTATTTGTTTTTTGGAAAAAAGATTTTAAAAAAATCAGAACGATTTATTTATCAGGTCTAATTGTTTTTATTTTGTCTTTTTTATTTAGATTTTCTCCAGATATAATTAATAATCATAAATTTATTAATATTTTTTTATTGATTCTGAATATTTCAGTAGCTGGGTTATTGGTTAGTGCTTTTCAAAAGCAGTCTTTTATTAAAAAAATCGGAGTAAGTTTGGTTTTTATTGGACTGACCTTTTCTGGTTTAGTAGACTTATTTCCTGTTTTGAATGATACGTTAGTGGTGAAGAAAGATTACCAACAAACAGAATTTGGCAACTGGATAGTTAATAATACTGCTAAAAATAGTGTTTTTTTAGTTAATAGCTATTTATATAATCCAGCCTCTTTGGCCGGCAGGAAACTTTACCTTGATTATGGTTATTTTGCTTGGTCAATGGGTTATGCCGATCGTGAAAGAAGAAATATCCAGCAGCAAATTTTTTCTGCAGCTATTACAATGCCTGAGTGGTGTGAGCTAATGAAAACTGAAAAAATTGATTATTTAGCTTTGGATATGGGAGAAAAACAGTTCTTACTAGAGTATAAGTTTGATCAAGCAGCTTTTATAGAGTTTCTAGCGCCCCAAGTTTTTGATGAAGTCTGGGGAGTCAGTAACACTCAACTGTATAATGTTAAGGAATTATGTCAATAAATAAACCGTTAAAAGTTGGTTTCGATCTGGATGGAGTTTTACTTTACAATCCAGCCAGGATTATTCGACCTTTTGTTTCATTATTAAAAAAGAAAAAAGTGATTCAAAGAAAAGAACTACAGTTTTTTGTTCCTCAGACTAAAACCCAACAATTGTTTTGGCGCTTATTTCATAAAAGTAGTCTGTTTGTTTCTCCAGCGATCAAAGATATTGAAAGGTTGGTTAAGGCAGGAGAAATAGAGGCTTATATTATTACAGGCAGATTTGCTCATTTGCAGGCTGATACTCAGGTGTGGTTTAAAAAATTTGCTCGAAAGAAGATTTTTAAACGGTCATTTATGAATGAACAAGATGAACAACCACACTTATTTAAAGAAAGAAAAATTCGAGACTTGGGTTTGGATTACTTTGTTGAGGATAATTGGGATATTGTGAATTATCTTTCACAAAAAAAATTAAGGACCAAGCTTGTTTGGATTACTAACTTACTAGATAGAAAAATTGATTTTCCAAGGAAATTCTTTTTATTGGCAGATTTTATTAAGCAGCTTAATGATTAATAATAAAAAAATACTATTTATTACTGATTATTATTTGCCTCATTGGACAGGTTTATCTAAATCTCTTAACTTAATTGTTTCTGCTTTGGACAAAAAAAATAGTTGTTCAGTTTTAACTATTGCTCATCAAAAAAATTTAGCTAGCCAGGAAAAAATTAATAAGCACGCTGTTTATCGAGTTAGTTTTTGGTGGTCGGTTAGTCGGGCCAAGTTTGCTCCTGCTATTTTACTGAAGTATCTGCAACTCTTAGATAAACATGATTATGTAGTGATCAATTCTCCATTTACCTTTATTTTACCGTTGACAATTTTGGCCAAACTTTTTGCTAAAAGAGTTTATGTTTTTCATCAAGGGGATTTAATTTTACCAACAGGACTTTTTAATAAAATCATTGAAGGCATTTTTAATATTTCAAGCTTGATGGCTTTTGTTTTGGCTGATGGTTTGGCTACTTATACCAAAGATTATGCACAGCATTCTCGATTATTAAAATTTTTTCCTAGTAAAACTAGCAATTTTATAATTCCATTCCCTATGATTAAAAAAACCAATAAAAAATTAAAAAAAATCGTTGCTTTAAGAAAAAAATACTCCACTATTATTGGTCTTTCTGGAAGATTTGTTGAAGAAAAAGGTTTTGATAATTTATTTAAGGCTATTCCTTTAGTTAACCAAAAAAACCCTGGTCTTCATTTTGTTTTTGCCGGTGAGAAAAATATGGGTTATGAAGATTTTTTTCACCAACATCAGCAACTCTATGAACAAGTGAAGCAGCAAATTAGTTTTTTGGGTTTATTAGCCGGAGAAGAATTAGAATCTTTTTATAACAGTCTTGATGCCCTAGTGATGCCTTCTAGATCTGATTGTTTTGGTTTGGTTCAAGCTGAGGCGATGAGATATGAGAAACCAGTGATTGTGACTAATATTATTGGTGGCAGAGATGTAGTTAAACAAACAAAGTTTGGTGAAGTTGCTGAAGCAAATAATGTTACTGATTTAGCAGAGAAAATTTTATTGTTTGCCAAACAAAAAAAGAGTTATCAGAGATTTTTACCAGCAGTAAAAAACTATTTTGCTTTTGCCCAAAATTTCAAGGCTTTAGAAGACTGGTTAGCTTAAATTAATTCATGCTGCAGTTAAATATTTTTATTCTTAATCTAATTTTTTCTTGAAAATTAAAACAGTTGGGTGGTCATAAACAGTAAAGGCCTCCTCTGCCCAGCCGTCATCAAGTGTTAAGTTGATACCTAGCCAATCTAGAGATGGTTTAGTTTGGAAAGATTTTTCAAAGTAATAATTAGTCCTACCTGCAAATAGATCTTGGTAAAATTGAGCAGTGGTGGGATATTTATCAGGTAGTCTAGATAGACTGGCCCAACCTCGATTAGAGGATAAAATATAAAAATCTGCTGTTTCTAATTGTTGGTTAATTTTCTGCCATTTTTGGTCACTATCTTGGTCAAAAATAGAGATTGGTTCTGTTTGGTAAGCAACATGTTTTCCTGGAGCATAGCCCAAAGGCAGGGCGTCGTCCCAATATTCATAAATAATTTTTTTTTGAGGATCAATATTTTCTCTGATCCAATAGGTGGCACTAACTCTGGAATGATCGACTAAAAATATTTTTAAAAACATTAGCGGCCATAATAAAATTAGTGAAATAAATAATAAGTTAAAAACAAATAGATTATTTTTGATTTTTTTTACTTGTTGAAGCCAACTAATCCCGATAGCCCCGATGATCGCAAACCAAGGATAGAGAAAATAAAAATAGCGAAGACTTTGTACAAATTGAAATCCTTGAAAAATAATAAAACCAACCAACCAACTAACGACAATTCCCAAGAGTGATTTGATTTTTTTGCTGATTATCCAGTAAAGACCAATTAAGATAAACGTGCTTTGCCAAATGCCCAAACCGAAAAAGAAAATATTTTTCAAACTAAATAAAACTTGAGTTCTTTCTAGCCACTGCATTGAGGGAGGATAATTGGCTGTTGAGTTGGTCCAAGATTTCAGAACATCTAAGTTCCTGATTAGTTGTGGAGAGATGGTTGGTTTTAACCAGGAAGCAAAAGCAAAATATTCGGGATTAAATAGTCTTAAACTTAAATATGTTGCCAAAGAAAAAAGCAGTCCATAACTGATTAATTGACCAATGGTTTTAGTTTTTTGTTGAGGATGAAAAACTAAACTAATCATGAAAAATCCAAGCAAAGGTGAAAAGAAAACAGCTGATAGCTTACTAGCCAACGCCAAACCAAAACTAACTCCAGCTGCTATCAAATAAAATACTCCCCGTTTTTTAGTTATTTTAGTTATAAGTAGCAGAGCTAATAAACAAAAAAAAGTTAGAAATGGATCAACTGTATAAAAATGGGAAAGTTGAATTGGTAAAACAGAAAAGGCATAAAATAGACTACTCCAGAGTGGTAATTTAAAAGATAGTTGGTGTTTTTTAGTAATAAATTCAGCTAGTTTGTAAACTAAGAGAATATTGAGGGTTTCCAAAATAATAGTTAGATACCTGCCCAAATTAGTAATGCTGGCAAAACTAGGCTGATCAATTAAAAAATGGCTAATAAGTTTGGTTAAAACCACTGGAAATGAACCATAAACATAAAAAGAATATGAAGTATTTCTAACTTGTAGTGGTGAATCGATTGACAAATAAGCAGAAAAAGAATCAGGAATGTTGAGTGATTCTACAACCATGACCAAAAATCTCTCATCTGGATGCAAAAAGCTGCCTTGATCCCAATTAATTCCAACCAATCTAATGGCCAGACCCAAGAACAAGATAGTCAGAACAGATAAAATTTTTTTCACAGTCACCATTATAAGCAATTCATACAGGTTTTTTCTCTTAGGTTTTTAGAGTTAGTTTTGGTATATTTAAGCTTATGTTTTCAAGTATTATTTATTTGCTTTTTTTAGCTTGTGCTACGCTTTTAATTCAAGTAATTGGTTTTGGTTTAATCTTAATTTTTTCACAAAAAAAACAGTTAAATGAGAATCTTTGGGCTTTTGGTAGAATTGTTGGCTGGTTGGCGCTGGGCTTGGTAATTTGGTTTACGGCTCATTTTATTGGAGTTAATAGTGATCTTGGTTTTTGGTTAGTATTTACTGGTTTTGTTGGTTGGTTATTTTTCAGTAAGTTAAACATTATTAATCAATTTAGATCTTTTCTAAAAAAACATCGAAAAATTATCATTTTTCAAGAATTAATTTTTTTACTTGGGTTTATTTTTCTTGGTTTAGTGAGAGCTTATAACCCAGATGTGTTGGATCTAGAAAAATTTATGGATGCTGGTTTGATGCAGAGTTATCTCACTTCAGCCAGTTTGCCAGTTGAAGATATGTGGTTAGCTGGAGAGAAAGTTAACTATTATACTTTTGGTCATTTTTTAGGTAGTTTAATCATTCGTTTTTGGCATTTACCGGTTGAGTTTGGTTATAATTTTTTATTAGCTTTTATTTTAGGTTTAATGGTGGTTGAGAGTTTTGCTTTGGTAAGAATTTTTTTGACACCTTTTTTAAAGAAAAAAAATCAGAGTTTAGTTTTACTCATAACGGGTTTGGTTGGTTTGTTATTAGTTAACTTTGGTGGTAACACTCATCCAATTTGGTATTTTATCCAACATAACTTTTCTTTTGATAAATATTGGTATCCAGATGCAACTAGATTTATTGATCGTACTATTCATGAGTTTCCAGCCTACAGTTATATCGTCAGTGATCTGCATGCTCATGTTTGGGGAATGCCAGTGGTGTTGTTAATGATGCTGGTTTGTTGGCGCTGGATGGAAACAATTCAACAGGCTAAATTAAACAAAAAACTAACTTGGAAAAACTTAGTCAGTCAACAGTGGTTAAAAGAAGCTGCTATTTTAGGAATTCTTTTGGGTGTACTAGCTATGACTAGTACTTGGGACATGATGATTTATGGTCTTTTATTAGTAGTTTTGGGTTTTTCACTTTTGATTTTATTCACTGAAAAATTTTGGTTATTTTTTATTGCTGGTTTTGTAGCTGTAGTTTTTGCTGGAGCTACAGCTAGTTTATGGTGGCTGAATTTTACTTCGATCTCTGAAGGAGTATTGTTGGCTTATGAACACTCTCCCTTTTGGCAATTATTAGCTCTGTGGAGTGGCCATTTTGGGCTAAGTTTACTTAGTGTTGGGCTGGTTTATTTAGTTTTTAAAGATCAAGAAAAAAATCCGCAAAAAGTATTTATAGCTAGTTTATTAGCCACTGCTTTGATTTTGTTGATTTTGCCTGAGGTAATCTTTTTTAAAGATATTTATCCCAATCATCCTCGGGCTAATACCATGTTTAAATTTACTTTTCAGGCTTTTATAATCATGAGTTTCTTGGTCGCTTTTGGTTTGGGACTATTGACTCAAATTCTCAACAAAACTAACTTAGCTAAGTTGGTTAAAGTTTTTCTATTGAGTTTATTTTTGTTGGTGATTGCTGGTTTTATGACTTATCCTTTTCTTGGTTACCCAAGCTACTATGGAGAATTTAAAAACTATAAGGGCTGGAATGGTTTGGATTGGATGAAAAAGAGCTACCCAGCTGATTACCAAGCTATTTTATGGATGAGACAACTCGATGATAAGGCAATTGTGTTGGAGGCTGTTGGGGAAAGTTACAGTAAAAAAGCTCGAGTGTCTGTTTTTACTGGGTTGCCCACTGTTTTGGGTTGGCGCGTTCATGAATGGTTATGGCGAGGTGGTTTTGCTATTCCGGGTCAAAGAACCACTGAGGTTAAGACTATGTTTGAAGAGCCTCTTTCAACTGAAGCCCAAGCTTTATTTAAGCATTATCAGGTAAAATATATCTTTATTGGTAGTCAAGAAAAAGAAGTTTATAAAAGCTTAAAAACAAATGATCTTCTCACTCTAGGAGAACTGGTCTATGCAAAAGATGGAACTTTTATTATTAAACTGAACTAAACTATGAAAATTATTGTCGGCCTAATTCCTTTATTAGCAATCTTATCTGGCTTGTTGGTTTACAATCACAATGGCAAAAAAGAGATTTTACGTTTTGATTTAGTACAGTTTTTTTATGCTTTTATTTTAATGCCTATAGCTTATATTTGGTTTAAAGGCTTTATTTTTATTCTTTTAAAGAATGAATTGGGAAATGAGATTTCTCAAAATGAGTTGTTTTTTTGGGATACGGTTTACTCAGTCTTTTTCTTGTTTTTATCTGCTTTTGTGGTGATTCACTCCTTAACTAAAAGTTTTGAATTAAAGAGAAGAAAAGATCCTCTTTATGATATGTTTGAGCATTCAGAGTACTATCACTTATGGTTTTCTCACACCAGCTTATTTGTTGGAGCGATGGTACTCACAACCTTAATTTCAGCTTTAAACATTTGGGTTGATTTCTCTTTTTTTATTCCTAAAATGGTTTTTTATTTAATTTTGTTAACTACTCCATTAATGGCAGGAATTATTTTTAAGGCTTTAATGATTTCTGATTTTGGTGATTTTCGTTTTCTTAAATTAATGAAGTTATTTGTTGGGATCTTCTTTTCAATTCATGGATTGATTTATATTTTAATTGAACCAATTTTTGCTGGTGAAAAAATAATGTATTGGTACATGACTAATGTTTTCGGCTTTTTATCAATGATTTCTTTATTTCATACTTCTGAACCAGGCCCGATTCCTATTCATAAGCGGCTTAGCAGTAAAGCCAAGTTGGTGATTAGTAAGATTGTTAAAAAATAAGAAACTCCCTATTGCTAGGGAGTTTCTATTTTTTTGTTATTACCTAATTTCAAAAATAACAGTGATTGTCTTGTTCATTTCTTGAGAGCCTGGTTCAAGGTTAATGGCCATATCTTCCATGCCACCACCAGCCATTGGCAGCATTGTTTTATAGGCAATTGGATATGGTTGAACATAGCCGCTCTCACTTACTTGAATGATTTTCACGATTTTTTGTTTTGAGTCTTTTAGAATCGTGTTGGCTTTAGCTTCGGCATTTTTCATCGCTTCTGCTAGTAACTCTTTTTCTAGCTCAGCAGTGTCACCAGCCTCGAAATTAGGGCCACTCACATCAGTAGCATCGGAGTTGATTAATAAAGTTGAAAGTTCTGAGGATTTACTAGCGTCTTCTACCGTAATTGATAATGAGTTGCTGGCTTTCCATTTTTTCACAGTTTTATATGGTCTACCTGGAACTCGATACATTAAGTCACTTTCCATCGGCATGATTTCATTATCACCTTCATAAAGGATGTCTTCATATTCATAGACTTGTAGGTTCTGAGTTTTGATGTTTTTGGTTTCGATGCCAAAATTTTTGACTTTATCAATCAAAGCATTAGTTTTTTCTGTTAAGTCTTTTACAGCTTGATCTTTATCGACATTTTCAGCATTTACCGTAGCATAAAAATGAGCTTTTTGATTAAGTTGAGAACCGTCAGCATAACCAGTGACAGTAATAGTGGCAGGGCTGGACAACTGGATTGTTCCCCAGGAAAATCCGCGGACTTGGGTGAGAAAAACTCCAGTGACAACCACTATTAATAAAATAGGTAAAAACAAGTTTTTAGGCTTATTTTGTAGAGAAGTGGGCATTTCCATTTGCATAGTGCCTACACTATAGCAAACTTAATTCTGCTCTGCACTGGTTGAAGCAGTTTTTTGGCTATATTGGTTGCTAATCCAACCCAATTGATTTTGAAATTCTATGCCAAACCAACCTTCAACCTCTTCTTTAAGGGGGTAGATTTGGCCAACGACAGCAAAACCCAGTTCTTTACCAAGGTTCGAGGGTTCTTCTCTGACTCTTAGTACCTCTTGATCATTAACAAAAAAGCCAGTGGTTAGAATTTGGATATTCTCTTGGTTAACCTTACCGAGCAAACTAGTTGGCTGAGCTGAAGTTGTGGCTGGTACTACTTCTAGTTCCTCTTTTTGTTCAATTGGTTGGAGTTCTTTAGCTAAAATAACCGTAAGAGTAATATGGTGGTTTTTTATTACGTTAATGGCTTTTTGTTGAGTAATATAAGAAGGTAAACTGATCTCAAAAGTGTGATTACCCTCTGTGATATCTTCTATAATCAGTGGGCTGAATTGTTTGACTCCGTCATCAAGGGTCAAGATGGCGTTATTGGGGATAGTTTGAAACTCAAGCTTAGTGGCTCCGGTTTGGGCCATTTCGTAAATAGTACCACCAGAAGTTTCTAGACTAATATTTGGTTGCCACTCAACGACAGTAATGGTTCCTTTATTCAGAGTAATCGGGATGTCATAAGGGACCAAGCTGGAGTCATCAGGCTGGATCCTGAGGTTGTAGTTTCCTGGTTTGATTTTTTTGTTAATATAGGGAGTTTTGTCTAAGTATTGATCATCAAGAAATAAGCTAGCACTGACATCATTAGTAATGACTTGGAGACCGGCTTGCTGTTTCCAAGTGAGAGGATTGCAACCAGCAAAAACTACAGAAGAAATCAACAAAAAAACGCCAATAATTAGTTTTCTCATTTAAAGATAGTTTACCAGACTTTTAAAGAGTTTTTGTCAGAGCTAGTTTTAACACTTCATCTACTGAGGAAACTGGTTTAAAAGTAACTGATTTTTTGACTGATTTCGGTATTTTTTCTAGATCTCGTTCGTTTTCTTGAGGAATAATAACCGTGGTGATTCCTGCTCGGTGAGCCGCAATTGATTTTTCTTTTAGGCCTCCAATTCTCAATACTTTGCCTCTTAAAGTCACTTCGCCAGTCATGGCTACAGTTCTTTTTACAGCGATAGAAGTAAAGGCAGAAACAATCGCGGTAGTCAAAGTTACGCCTGCTGAAGGTCCGTCTTTAGGGACGGCTCCCTCAGGAACATGAATATGAATATCAGTTTTGTTGATTTTGTTTTCACTAATACCAAGTTTTTTTAGGTTGGCTTTGACATAAGTAAAGGCAGCTTGTGCTGATTCTTTCATCACTTCACCTAGCTGACCAGTAATTTGGATCCTGCCTTTACCTGGAGCTAAAGCTACTTCAACAAAAAGAATATCGCCGCCCACAGCTGTCCAAGCCAGACCGGTGGCTGCCCCAACCATGTCTTTTTTCTCTGCAAGACCATCATCAAATTTCTGTGGACCAAGAAATTTTTTAAGATCTTTGCTACTCACAACAACTTTTGTCTTTTTGGGGTTAAGCACCAGAGTTTTAGCTATTTTTCTGGCAATAGTGTGTAAAGTTCTTTCCAGGTTTCTGACTCCAGCTTCCCTAGTATAGCCACTAATCACTTTATTAATGACTTCATCTGCTAGCTCAATATTTTCTTCTTTTAGGCCATTGGTTTTGATGACCTTTGCTAATAAATGTTTTTTAACAATATTGAATTTTTCTTCGTGGGTATAACCAGAATAATTGATGATTTCCAAACGATCTCTGAGAGCAGGCGGAATAGTATCCAAAGTATTAGCTGTAGTAATAAAAATGGTTTTTGATAGGTCAAAGGGAAGGTCTAAGTAGTGATCAACGAATTCTTTATTTTGTTCTGGATCTAATACCTCTAGTAAAGCAGCTGCTGGATCACCACGAAAGTCATTACCAATCTTATCAACTTCGTCTAACATAAAGACTGGGTTCATGGTTTTGGCTTGTTTAATACCTGCAATAATTTTACCGGTCATGGCTCCGACATAAGTTTTGCGATGGCCTCTGATTTCAGCCTCATCTCTAATTCCCCCTAGTGAAACTTTAATAAACTCTCTACCAAGAGCTTGGGCAATAGATTTGCCGATACTAGTTTTACCTACTCCTGGAGGACCGGCAAAACATAAAATAGTTGGGGTAGCATCGTTTTCTGTGGCTTTGTTTTTTTGTTTAAGTTGCAAAACAGCAATGTACTCCAAAACTCTATCTTTTACGTCTTCCAAACCATAATGATACAAATCCAAAACCTTTTGAGCTTGTTTAAGATCAACTTTTTCTTGAGAAGTTTTACCCCAAGGCAAATCAAAAATAATATCGAGCCAAGAGCGGATGTAACCAGTCTCTGGGTTGTTTGGAGACATTTGTCTTAGGCGTTTGATTTCTTTTTTGATGGTTTTTTTAATATCTTGATTGACTTTTAGCTTAGTTAATTTGGTTAGATACGAGTCAGCCAACTCATCTTCGTCATCGATCTCACCAAGTTCTTTTTGAATGGTTCTTAGTCTTTCTCTTAAGACACTTTCTCGCATGTGTTTATCAAATTTTTCTTGAGTTTTATAAACCACATCTTTCTCTATTTCCAAGATTTTAATTTCTCTAGAAAGATGGTCAGCAACAGTTTTTAGTCTTTGTTTAACATCAATAATTTCCAGGATTGATTGTTTAATTTGAGTTGATAAATTTAGGGTGCTGGCAATTTGGTCAGCTAGTTCTCCAGCTCTAACTCCACTTAGTAATTTCATGAAATTAAGAAATTCAACTGGTTTGCCCATTTGCACTGTTTTACGGAATGATTTCTGTAAATGGTTAGCTAGTGCTTTGGTTTCATCATCATTTAATTCAATATCTCTAACTCTATTGACATTTGCCTCCAAGTAGGGTTTTTCTTGGGTAAACTGTTGAATTTTGATTCTACCAATTCCCCTTACCAGAGCATTAACAGTGTCATCAGTTTTGATGGTTCTTTCTACCACTGCCAAAGTGCCAATGTCATATAAGTCTTTGGTCTTAGGATTAATAATTGAGGTTTTTTTTTGTGCCACTAGGACTACCAGTTTTTTGGGATTTTGGGTAGCCGCTTTAAGACCAGTTAAAGAAATTTTTCTCCCAAAAGTCAAAACCGATTCAGTGGCTGGAAATAGAATACCCTCTTTGAGAGGCACAACTGGTAGTTTTAATTGGTCAACCGGTAAGTTACTACTAGTTGGTAAATTAGTTGGTTGGTCTGAGGTAGTTTTTTCAGATATCCCGCTCATGAGTAAATTCCTTTTAATTGAATTAGCATTCTATATTTTTGTCTGCTAAAAGACAAGGTTCAAATTGAGGTTTTCAAGCCGAGTTTTTGTTTCTATACCATCTGGTAGGTTTGCCGATTAGTAAGCTAGTAAGATCTAATTTAGCAATATGAATCCACCATTCAATAAACATTTTTACCACAAAAATAACTGTAAAAACTGTTAGATTTCCCCACCAAACAAAAATTACTGGAAAACCGACTACGACCAAAAAAACTGGTTCTAAAAGGTTGGGTAGGACAAATAATAACCATTCTTTATTAAACTTGAAGTAGCTTAAATTACCAATCAATCTAATGATAAAAAGAATAATTAGCAACCAATAGTAAGGTGAGCCAGTTAGTTTTTGGATGGTATAGATAAATATAGCGATATAAAACCAGAGATCCAGCCACTTATCGTAAATTTCATAAGTATTTCTTTTAACTCCAAAATACTCAAACATATGACCATCAACAGCATCAATTAAAATATTGAAAACAGCTCCCCAAAATGGATGCCAAATCCAAAGCGTAACCACAGCTACTAATCTCAAAAAAGTCCAAAAACTAACAAAAAACGAAAATTTTTTCTTATTTTGCTTGCGCATTTCCTCACCAGTGTAACTATAATAGTCGCTATGTTTCAACCCTGGATTTTTCTAGTTATCATTGCTGCAGTCATTGCTGCTTTTGCCAGAATTTTTCAAAAAAAAGTCATGGCCAATCCTAAGCATGACTCAATTACTTTAAGTTTTATTTTTCAGTTTGCAGCGGCTCTAATCTTTTTACTTTATGGTTTGGCAACTAATACTTTTGCTATTCCAGACCTAAGTAGTGTTTGGCTCAATGTTTTAGCGATGATAGTTCTGTATGCTGCTGGAAATATTTTGTCTTTTCTAGCTTTTGAGTTTGCCGAGGCTTCAGAGGCCAGTATTTTATTTCCCACCAGTACTATTTGGTCAGTGGTAACAGCTTTACTTTTTTTGGGAGAAAAATTAACTCAGCAACAAGTTTGGGGAATTATAGTCATGATTTTAGGAATTATGTTTACCTATTTTGAAAAAACTAGTTGGCGATTCAACAAGGGGCATTTGTTTGCTTTAGTAAGCTCGTTTTTTTATGGTATCGCTTTCACCAACGATATCTTTATTATGAATTTATTTGATTCGGTTGCTTCATATATGTTCTTGATTTTTCTGTTACCTGCTTTAGCTATTTTATTGGTTAGACCCAAGTTATTAACTAAAATAAAGTTTTATTTTTCTTCATTTAAAGCAATTAACTTACTACTTTCATCAATTATTTTTTATTGTTTTGCTACGATCGCTTACTTTACAGCCTATCGTTGGGGTGGCCAGGCTTCATTGATCTCCCCTATTTTTCAAACTAGTGTGATTTTTACTGTTTTACTGAGTGCCTTGTTACTAAATGAAAAAAAACATCTTGGCCAAAAATTTATTGGAGCACTAATCACTTTTGTTGGCGTAATTTTAATTATTAACATGTAGAATCTCTTCATTGTGAAAAATAATTTATTACGTAGAATGGCTATTGAGTGGGGTTACTTTCAAGAGATGGGTTCTAATTTGCAACGGTTGATGTTGTCTTATGCTTTTTATTTAATGGCTAGGCCACTGCTAGATGTTTTTATGAATACTTTTTTATGGAGGCAGACCAATGGAGCATTATTAATTATTTTGTATTATGTTGGTTGGGTTTTTGGTTTACCACTGGGCTTTTGGATTAATGGTTTGATACTCAAAAAATTCCATGTCAAAGATTTGTATTTTTTTGGCGTGGTTTTTCAAGGTTTTGGGGCTGCCTTGGCGATTTTCTCTAAGCAATTAAATCCTGGTTTAATTTTGTTTTATGGTTTGATTTTTGGTTTTACGGCTTCATTTTTTTGGGCCAATAAAAATTCCTTAAGTTACCTACTTAGTAGAGGTAAAAATCGTTTGTACTATAACTCTATTGAGACAGCAATCCGACTAATAGTTGGTGTGGTTATTCCCTTGCTGGTGGGTTGGTTTATTGTTTCAGGGGAAAGGTTGGCTTTTTACTCAGTCGATAGTGCTTATAAAATTATGATTATTTTGGCGCTGATATTACTATTTATTAGTGGCTTACTGATGAAGTTAGCAAATTTTGCTGATATCGGTTCTGCTAAGTTATTTGTGACTAAAAAATCAAAAAATTGGACAATGGCAAGGCTAATTAACTTTATTTATAGTGCTTTTTTTGGTATTAATTTATTTTATCCCACTCTTTTAATTTTATATTTTGGTGCTAAAGAAGGTTTAGTGGGTACTTTTCAAGCTGTTACCCAATTATTAGCAGCTGGTAGTTTATATATCATTGCTCGAAAAATGAAAACTAAGCAATTTGTTGGTTTTATGAATCTGGCTCATTTTTTATACTTAGGCAGTTTTTTGTTGCTCAGTTGGCAGTTTTCTTTATTAACAGCGATTATTTATTTGGTGGTAATAACTTTGTTTGAAGTTGCCAGATGGAATAGTAGTTATACTTTGGTGATGAATGCTATGGATCAAGAACTAGCTGGCCAAACAGATGAGGCTGGGTATGCTTATGTAGTTGATAACGAAATCTTTTTTAACTTAGGTAGAATTATTGGCTTATTGAGTTTTATTGTGGGCATGAATATTTTTGGTTTAGAAACAACGATGAAGTTTTTACCAATCTTTTTTATTTTGTTGCAGTTTAGTTTAGTTTAGTTTGGCCAATGCGCTATCTAGTCAAGCAACAACAATAATTTTATCAGGAAATAAAAAAGTGGGTGTGCCATGACTCGAACATGGGACCTCTGTCTTATCAGGACAGCGCTCTAACCACCTGAGCTACACACCCAAAAACGATAACCAGTATTGTAGCATGGTCTAGTTTTTTTTCTAATAGAAAAATTAGCTTGATTTAAAAGTAATTTTTCGACCATCAAACTCAGCTTTTATTTTGTCACCTTCTTTAATTTGTCCCTGAATAATTTCTAAAGAGAGCGGATCTAAGAGCTCTTTTTGAATTAGTCTTTTCAGTGGTCTAGCACCAAAGATTGAGTCATAACCAGCACTTGCAAAATATTTAATCGCTTTAGCTGAAACAATGAGCTCAATATTTTTATTTTCTTTAAGCCTTTTTTTCAATTCTGAAACTTGAAGATCAACAATGTTGGTGATTTCTTTTTCAGCTAGTGGTTGGAAAATAATAATATCATCAATTCGATTCAAGAATTCTGGTCTGAATTGTTGTTTAAGTAATTTATGAACTTCTTGTTCTTGTTTAATTGGCTCGTCTTTAAAGTCGGCAATTAGTTCACTGCCCAGATTTGAGGTCATAATAATCACGGTGTTTTTAAAATCAACTGTTCTGCCTTTACTATCGGTTAATCTGCCATCATCTAAAACTTGAAGCAAGGTATTAAAAACATCATGGTGGGCTTTTTCTATTTCATCAAATAAAATGACCGAGTATGGTCTGCGTCTAACTGCTTCAGTCAATTGTCCACCCTCTTCATAGCCAACATAACCGGGAGGTGAACCAATTAATCTGGCCACAGAATGTTTTTCCATGTATTCACTCATATCGATTCTGATCATCATTTTTTCATCATCAAACAGTACTTCAGCCAAAGTTTTGGCTAGCTCTGTTTTACCTACGCCAGTTGGTCCCATGAAGATGAAAGAACCGATTGGTTTCCCTTCCTCACCTATGCCAGCTCGATTGCGACGAATAGCATTAGCTACGGCAACAATGGCCTTTCTTTGACCAACAACTCGCTCAGCAATTTCATCTTCGAGTTTGGTTAATTTATCGCCCTCTTCAGCGAGCATTTTTTCGACTGGAATACCGGTCCAGCGGGCTACAACTCGGGCAATATCCTCTTGAGTAACTTCTTCTTTGAGGATTTTTTGATTAGTTTGAATCTTTTTCAATTCTGCTTTAGCTGTTTTTATTGCAGTTTCTAACTCTGGAATTTTGCCATAGTTGATTTCTGCCACTTTTTGTAAATCGTAATTACGCTCAGCTTGAATGGCTTGTTCTTTGAGTTCATCGATTTGTTTGCTGGATTTTTTGATTTTATCAATAGTATTTTTTTCTGCTTGCCAATGAAGTTCTAATTGCTTGTGTTTCTCGGTTAGTTCAGCAATTTCTTTTTCTATTTCTTTGAGTCGCTCTTTACTTTGATCATCTTTTTCTTTGGTTAAAGCAGCTTTTTCGATTTCTAGTTGGCGAATTTTTCTTTCCAAAGCATCAATGATGGTTGGTTTGCTTTCAATCTCGATTCTAATGGCTGAGGCAGCCTCATCCATGAGGTCAATGGCTTTATCTGGTAAGAATCTATCAGCGATATAACGATGAGAAAGTTTGACGGCAGCAACTAAAGCGTTGTCACGGATTTTGACACCGTGGTGAGTTTCATATTTTTCTTTAATACCTCGTAAAATCGAAAGTGAATCATCTACTGAAGGTTCTTCCACTATGACTGGTTGAAAACGGCGCTCCAAAGCAGCATCTTTTTCGATGTATTTTCGATATTCTTTTAAAGTAGTTGCCCCAATAGTTCTGAGTTTGCCACGAGCAAGAGCTGGTTTGAGTAAGTTACCAGCATCAGTTGAGCCTTCTTGAGCGCCTGCACCAACAATAGTATGAAGTTCATCAATAAATAAAATGATTTCACCATCAGCGGCTTCAATATCCTTAATGACAGCTTTGAGGCGATCTTCAAACTCACCACGATATTTGGCGCCAGCAATTAACGCTCCCATATCCAGATTGAGGATTTTTTTGTTTTTTAATACATCTGGTACATCATGGTCAACGATTTTTTTGGCTAGACCTTCAACAATCGCTGTTTTACCAGTACCCGGTTCTCCGACTAGCACTGGGTTGTTTTTAGTTCTTCTAGAAAGAATTTGGGTAATACGTCGGATCTCCTCATCTCGACCAATGACTGGATCGATTTTTCCTTGTTTGGCCAGCTCAGTAAAGTCTTGAGTATATTTTTCTAAGGCTTGGTATTTACCTTCTGGATCTGGATCAGTTACTTTTTGGTTGCCTCTAATTTTTTTCAATGTTTCCAAGACAGCTTTTTTGTCTAAGTCAATTAACTGTTTGATTTCTTGGTTATCTAGTAAACCTAAAAATAAGTGTTCAGTACTAATGTATTCATCTCGGAGTTTGCCTGCTTCTGTTTCTGCTTTAGCCAAGACTTGTTGGAGCTCTGGTGAAACATAGGCTTGAGTAGTTGTATCAGTTGTAGGAAGAGTTGAGAGTTTATCTTTAATTTTTAATTTTAAAGCAGCCAAATCCTGTTCTAGTTTTTGGAGTAAAGATGGAATTAATCCATTAGGTTGTTCTACTAGAACTAAGAAAAGGTGCAAAGGTTGCATGGCAGGATGTTTTAATTTGCCAGCTAACTGCATGGTGCCCTGAATAGCTTCAGCAGATTTAGTAGTAAAACGATTTAAATTCATCCCTAACTCCTTTATTAAGAATAATAAAAGTAATTAGCAATCATTATATATCATTGCTAAAAAGAGATTCAAGGTGGAAATTGCCTGCTGTGATTAAACTAGTCATTTTATCTAACAAAATATATAAAAACAAATCAAAAGATATCTTAAAATATCAATGAAAAAGGATTGATGAATGGTTGTTTATTTTTATTGTTTCAAATTAGCAGTTAAATATATTGTCTGCTAAAAACCTATAAGTAATTGTTGGTTTTTAGATAGTAATTATATTTATTAACAAAAATTTTAAAAAGTGAATCTGAGGAGATTTGTTAGATAGTTTTCTACACTCTAATTATTTTATCGACGAGATTATGAATCTAAAGAATATTATTAATTAATGTACTAATTTTCAAATAAAAAACCCTCGATTAATGAGGGTTAATTAACAGTTACAACATTTTACTTCTGAGACAAACACGGCGGTGAAAACGGCCTAGATATGGTGATCATAGGACTTGGAGTTTCGAGAACATTACTGTTCTCGGGAGAAAAGGGGTCGTGATTTCCCCTACCCATTCTCCTTAGAAAGGAGGTGATCCATCCGCACCTTCCAGTACGGATACCTTGTTACGACTTAGTCCTCATCGCCAACCTCGCCGTAGAAGAGCCGCTCCAGTAAACTGGTTACGGTCACCCGCTTCGGGCGTTGCTGACTTTGCTGGCTTGACGGGCAGTGTGTACAAGGAGCGAGAACGTATTCACCGCAACCTGCTGATTTGCGATTACTACCGATTCCGGCTTCATGAGGGCGAATTGCAGCCCTCAATCTGAACTGAGGAGCCGTTTATAAGGATTGGCTCAGGATTACTCCGTCGCGACCCGTTGTCGGCTCCATTGTAGGATGTGTGTAGCCCTGGATGTAAGGGACATGCTGACTTGACGTCGTCCTCTCCTTCCTCCCCCGCAATGCGGGGGCAGTCCTGTCAGACACTTGTAACTGACAGCAAGGGTTGCGCTCGTTACCACACTTAAGTGGACGTCTCACGACACGAGCTGACGACAGCCATGCATCACCTGTGTACCACTCTCGAAGAAATTCTGGTTTCCCAGAACGTGCAGGTACATGTCAAACCCAGGTAAGGTTTTTCGCTTTGTATCGAATTAAACCACATGCTCCACCGGTTGTGCGCTCCCCCGTCAATTCCTTTGAGTTTTAACCTTGCGGTCGTACTCCCCAGGCGGTTCGCTTAACGGGTTACCTTACGTCACCCACTTTTCCCTGCATACTTTCTTACTTTGCAGTAAAAATATGCAAAGAAAAGCAGGCAACTAGCGAACATAGTTTACAGCTTGGACTACAGGGGTCTCTAATCCCTTTTGCTACCCAAGCTTTCGTCCCTGAGCGTCAGTACTGTTTTAGAAGCCCGCCTTCGCGACTGGTATTCCTCTCGATATCTACGGATTTCACCCCTCCACCGAGAATTCTAGCTTCCCCAAACAGACTCAATCCTTGCAGTTTTGCTTGCTGATCTAGAGTTGAGCCCTAGGCTTAAACAAGCAACTTACAAAGACGCCGACGGAACTCTTTACGCCCAGTAAATCCGGATAACGCTTGCACCCTACGTATTACCGAGGCTTCTGGCACGTAGTTAGCAGGTGCTTTCTAGCAGGGTACAGTCAAAATTTCTTCCCCTGCCACAGTAGTTTACATTCCGAAGAACTTCTTCCCACACGCGGTGTCGCTGCGTCAGGCTTTCGCCCATTGCGCAAAATTCCCGGTTGCTGCCATCCGTAGATGTAGGTCCCGTGTCTCAGTGACCTTGTGGCCGGTCGTGCTCTCACACCGGCTACCCGTCATAGGCTTGGTAGGCCATTACCCCACCAACAACCTGATAGGACGCAGACTCCTCTTATAGCGGCCGAAGCCTTTACCCCGGAGGGAACTATATGGTATTACCCCACCTTTCGATGAGCTATTCCTTACTATAAGGTAGATATCTACGCGTTACTCACCCGTCTGCCACTCTCATTACACCCGAAGGTGTAAATCCCGTCCGACTTGCATGCCTAAGGCACACCGCCAGCGTTCATCCTGAGCCAGGATCAAACTCTCAAATAAAATTTTTATTCTTAAGTTTGAAACTGATCTTTCTTCGTTATCTAAAAGATTTATTGTTTCTGGTTTGATAGTCTCCTAATTAAAGTAGACTACCAGAGTTTTTGGAATTGAACGGATCTTTAATCAAAAAAATCCATCAATATATCATTTTCACCACCATGTTTATATCAGAAATATAAATATGATGTTGTTTCTGTCTAAAAATATTCACTTGTTAAAGTTCTGAGCCTTCACAGAAAAAAAGAAACAGTCCCATTTATGGGGATGTCTCTTCTCTCCCTCGAATGTTTGAATTCTAAGCCATGAGCTTGGAATTGTGAAGTGGGAGTTATTGTATCAAGTAATTCACAGAAGTCAAAGGATAATTCCACCACCCGCACAAATAATTTGTTCTTCGGTAGCCAAGTAAAAAACAGCTGATTGACCGCTAGCTATACCACTGGCTAGTTGTTTTAATTTTATGCTGAAATTTCCGTCTTTTTTTTCTAATAAGCCAGGTATTTTTTCGCCAGTATTTCTGATTCTAATACTCAAATTTTGGCTATTTAAAAGTTCAGTTTCAGTTACTCCAATTAAGTGTAAATTAGTAATTTCAAAGGAATTTCTTAAGGTTTCTTGTTTTTGGCCAATGACTAGTTCATTAGTCTTTGGTTTTTTTTCAATGACATACAAAGCTGGTAAATCACCTTTATCTAAGTTTTTATTTAGCTGAACATATTTCTTCTTATTGTAAGTAAAACCATGGCGTTGGCCGATGGTATGAAACCATAAGCCTCGATGTTGGCCCAAGACATTGCCTTGCTCATCTACAATATTACCTGGTCTTTCTCCCAGATTCTCTTTAAGAAACTTGGGTACATTAATATCACCAACAAAACAAATACCCACTGAGTCTTTTTTGTTAGCCACTAGTAGGTTGTGTTTAATAGCTAGTTCTCTCACCTCTTTCTTAGTTAAATCTTGCAGAGGAAAAATAATTTGTGGTAACTGTTCTGTTTTTATTTCATACAAGAAGTAGGTTTGATCTTTAGTGGTATCGGTTGGAACAAGCAAGTTTTTACCGTCGGTTTTAGCATAATGGCCAGTGGCAATGGCATCATAACCTTGTTTGGTTGCCCAATCATAAAATAGGCCAAATTTAATGATTTTATTGCACATCACGTCTGGATTGGGAGTTCTACCAGCCTGATACTCACTCAAAAAGTAGCCCATGACTTTTTCTTTGTAAGCTTGTTTAAAATCTAGAACTTGAAAAGGTAAATTTAGCTGTAAGGCTACTTTGAGCGCATCTTTGCGGTCTCCTTCAGCTCTACAACCAGGTTCATGCCAACATTCTATATAGACAGTCTCTACTTGATAACCTGCTTCTTTAAGTAAAATTGCACTAACTGCAGAGTCTACTCCACCAGATAGGCCTAAGATGATTTTTTTATTACTATGATTAGTTTTCACCTTAGTATTATAACTTAGGAGAGATTTTTACAGTTTTTTAACTCAAATGGGCCATTTTTAGTTCTAATAATTGAATAGGTTGTTAGTGGTAGTTTTAGTTTTTTAGCTAAATCTCGCACCAAACTTCTAACATAAGTTCGTTTTGAGGTAATAGCTTCAAGAGTAATTAATTGAAAAACTTGGTTATTTTTCAAACTAGCTTGCCAAGTTTTTAAAATGTCTAACTGCCGGAAATCACCAGTCACTAAAGCAATGTTTTTTTGAATATAGTTTAATAATTTAATGTTGTTAATAATTTCTTGTTTGATAATTTTTAACGAAAAAATCTCTATGTCATTTTTTTGTAGGGGAAAATCCTTATTTGCTTTGGCTAAATCAAAACCAGAAAGACCATTAATTCTTTGAGCAGAAAACTTTGGTACTAGTTGTTTTTGTTGACCAATAAAATTTTTTAGATTTTTTTTCAAAACTTGTTGATTTATTTTTTTATGGTCAATATTTTTTACAATGCCCAGCAAATCATGAGTATCGGTTTCAATGCCAACCAAGATTTGAAATAAATAAGTTTTTTGCCAATTACTAAATTTAGCTTTGTTAAATCGATCTTCATCCGTTAAAACAACTAATACTCCTTCTGCCATAGGATCTAAAGTTCCAGTATGGGTAGCTTTTTCACTATATTTTTTACCGATTTCTTGAGCCAGGCTGTGACTAGATCGGCCTAGTGGTTTGTAGGTGGGAATAATCATTTGGGTAGAAAGTTAAACTAAGAAATTAGTTTTGGCGATAGCAATCACTTTGTTTTTGTATTCATTTGGGTTGATTGTATAAAAAGCTGGTAATAATGGCTTAAAGTTTTTATTCATAGTCACAGCCTTATCGATGTCCTGATAAGCTAGTTTGCCAAAATAAAGTTCTTTGATTGGTAAGTCATTTTCAAGCAAAAACCTGACTGTTTCAACGAACCCCTCAAAATAAACATAATCCTTGGTGAAGCCACCTGGTTGGCTAGTATCAACCAAACCTCGTTTCTTTTTGAAAGCGATGTTAAATGATTTTTCATCATCTTCTAGATAGTGATTAATGAATTGCCACACTTCTAAAAATGATTCTTCTTGAGCTTTGATCACCGCTAAAAAATTAATTGCCGCCATATAAGCTAAAGGTTGTTTTCTGGGATATAAGGCATGTAAAACAGCCAATCCTTCTTCGGTTTTTAAGTAATCAGTAAAGCCACATTTTTTCTTTTTTTTGAACCATGGTTGTTGTTCATAATTGACTCTTCTAAGAGCATGAGTGCCAAGTTCGTGATAAATCAGTCCTGCCAAATCATCTTCATAAACAGAGCAAGGAAGTCTTAATTTAATCGTGTCAGCATTAATAGCCGTTCGACTGACAAAATCTTCGGCCCAAACAATTTTATATTTATTTTCAATTTGATGCTTTTTGAGAAACTCAGTAATTTGATTTGTGACAGTTTCCTGACTTAAAAGTTGTCCTTTAAATTGAGTTAGTTCATGGTTAGTAAACTCATGGAAAGTTTTTTCCAGAATTTTTTCAGCCAAGTTTATATATTGATGATTTGGTAAGCCGTGAGTAGTTAGTTCTTTCGGCGAAAAAATGCGTGAGTAAATGAATTGAGGATTAAAATTTGGCTCAGCTAAGAACTTGTTTTTTTCTTCTAGAAAATTGAGTGGTTTTAAATCTGCAATGAGTCCCATGATTTTTATGAAGGCCTAATAACAAAGCCAACCAAGTCGTTACGGCCAAGCTCTATTTTTTGTTTATTTTTATTTAATTTTTTAGAAACAACAGCTGAGGTAGTAATTGTTTTATTTTTCAATTTAAATTTAATTTCGACTACCGGTCTCTTACCTTCACCAGAAATTTGTTGAAACCAAAGTAAGTCTTCAACGTCAATCAGCCCTAGTTCTTCAGCTAGTTTACTAGCAATTACTGATCTAAATCTACCAGTGTTAATTAAAGCTTTTGTTTCGGTTTTTTGTTTATTATCACCATAAATAACAATGGTTTCTTCTGTGGCTAAGATTGGGAACTCTCCTTCTTCTTTAATTTTACTGGCGAAGTTTTCAGCAAATAAAGCTTTGGCAATTCTGACGCCATGTTCAGCACTTAAGACATTTAGATCTTGAACCCGCTCCAATCTCCTTCTTAAGCCAGCTTTGTTAGCTACTTGAATAGATAGACCTGGGTAGGCGTTTAGTTCGACCACCATTGGTCCTTTTTCTTGGTGAATAAACATATCAACACCAGTGAAAGTGAGGCCGGCAGCTCTGGCTGCACTGACTGCTGTAAGTAAAACTTCATTCCAAAAAGGAATTCTAATGCCGTTTAGTTTAACTTTAGTATCTGGCATGTATTTAATTAACTGGTTTTTATGAGCCGCTGCATAAGTAGTAATGCCAGTGGCAACATCAACGCCAACGCCCAAAGCTCCTTGGCTTTGATTGGCTCTTCCTCCCGATTCTTCAGTGGGTAGCCGCAACAAGGCCATGACTGGAACGCTGTTAAAGACAACGACTCTAATGTCTGGAGTCCCCTTATAGGTATATTTTAAGAGCTTGCTGTGAATAGGAACTCTTTCTTCAACAATAATATTGTGATTAGAACCGTGGGTACTGTATTCACCAGATAAAATATCGGTGCAATGAAGCTTAATATCTTGTAAGCTCCAGGTTGTGCCAACCGCATCAGTCCAATGCTCACCATCTGCATGCTGGCTTCTAAAGGCTACTACTCCTTTGCCTGCATGGCCATTAGTTGGTTTAATCACAAAATCTTTTTTGAGGTCTTGCCAATTAAATTCATCGACATCTTCAGAGGTTCCCAAAATCCCATAAACCTGAGCAGTGGGAATATTATGACTTTGTAAAAGCAGTTTAGTGGCATATTTAGAAATACAAAAAGATCTAGCCTTTTTTGAGTTAAGGGGAACGAAGAGTTGATTGCGGGCGTTCATGCCCAGAACATCTCTAGTTTGGACCATGATTACTCCTCTTCTTCAATGATTGATTCGAATCTAACTCTTTCCAGAAGTCTTAGACCAGTATATTTTCCAATCAACATATTTAAACCAGCTACCGCTAATAAGCTTAATTCTGGATAAATTAAAACAAATTGTTGAATACTTTCTAGATTGATTAGGAGTGCACATAAAATAGCAACCAATAAAGTTTCAAAAGTAATACTAAGAGCTTCTTTTTGACTATTAAAGAGTTGAGTGCTCATAAAGTTTTCAGTTAACAACATAATAATTAACAGTGGGAAAATACTAATGCTAAGTAAAGCCGAGATGTTAACCAAGGATGAAATGATTAGTAAAATCAAAACTAGAAAAGTCACCACCCACAGCAACATGGCTGTTCTTGGTAATAATGGTAGTTTTAATCTCTTGACTACTTTTCTGGCTAATGTTGCGGCTATTAGGACAGCAAAGAAGATTAATACTCCAATTACAATTCCTGTAGAAACAAAAGCCACTGATAACACCGCTGGAATATAAACACCAAAGCCTTTCAGTCCAACAATATGGCGACCAAAAGCGATGATGGAAGCAATTAATGGGAAGAGCATCAATAAGACGATAATGTTAGCTGGTAAACCATTAGTAATAGCTTGCCGAATGGCGTGTTGCAAAGGGTTATGCCAAGATAAAGGTCCAATTGGATGTTCATCCAAGTAAGCAGCTAGTTTGCTTTTTTGTTTACCACCAGTTTCAGTAATATCTTGATCTTTTTTTTCTTGTATTTTTTGGTCGACTTCCGCTGAAGAAGAGGCTAATTTACCAGCCTCACTGGCTTCGATCGGACTAGAGGCTTCAGTTACTTCTCCAAGTGGATCAAGATTTAGAGCTTGGATAGTAGTAGTGGTGGTTAATAACCACCAACCAATCGATAAAACGAACAAAACAATCTTTTTCATGGAAAATATTATAACAGGCTGAGTTTTTAGCTAAATAACCAAAGTTACAAAACCTTGAACAAAACCAATCAAAATAGATGCAAAAAGAATCGAACCAAACCGATCTAAATGTAAGCCAAACACGACCATATTGGTAATTTCAAAGCCTGGAACTAGATAGGTTACTAACCACAACATTGCAACATTAATGACAATAGAAAACAAGCCTAAAGTAACGACATTAATTGGTAAAAATAGCAATTTAACTATAGGTTTAATTATTTTTTGGATAAACACCATCACTAAGCTGGCAATGATTAAGGCGGTCCAGTTGGCAAAGCGGATAGTTGGCACGAAGTAAGATAGAATCCAAAAAGTAATTCCAGTATTGAGAAAAAGTCTAAGCATTTGTAAGAAAAATTCTACTAGCATTAGGCTAGTTATTCAACATTGCCTTGGTATGCCTCTTGCCCCATTGTTTCTTGGCAAAACGGTGAGCTTCATTTCTCAATTGTTGAATTAGATTTAGAGCTGGATGATTAGCCTCTAGTCTGACTAATTTATATTTTTCATTACTGCCAGCTGGTAAAGGAATTACTAAGCGATCTGGGTTTTTGGCAATACCAATCACTGGGCAGTCCCATTGCCAAATTGTTAAAGCCGCTCTCACTTGGCCTTTGCCCCCATCAACTACCACTAAATCAGGTGTCTCCCATTCAGGATGGTTTTGTCTTCTAAGTAGAGCCTCTTGCATCATTTTGTAGTCATTCGGAGTATCTAAAGACTTAATATTGAAGATTTTGTATGAACTATTGGTCGGTTGGCCATTTTTTGTAACTACCATTGAAACAGCTGCATTTTTTCCTTGAATATTACTTACATCATAACCTTCAATTCGATTGAGTTTTTTATTTTTGGGCCAATGAGTGTAAGTGGTGAGAATTTTTTGGAGTTCAACCAAACCAATTTCAGTTTTGGTTGCTCCAAGTCCTGGTAAGACCAAATCTGGTTTTAGTTGGTAAGTTTTTTGAGTAACTTCTTCAATATATTGCAGTTGAAGTTTAATTTTTTGGGCTTGTTCGTACTGTTGCTTTTCAGCAAAGAAAGTCATTCTTTTTTTTAAGTTTGTCATCACTTGCTTCTTTTTTCCTTTTAAAAAGAGCTTAAGATTGGTAATGTTCTCTTGATAGTCTTGTGGAGAAATCAGGCCTAAACAAGCCCCTGGGCATTGGTCCAAGTGGTAGTAAAAACAAGCTTTAGTTGGTTTTTTATTTATTGTTTGCAGTGGTTGATTACACCAAGGGAAGATTTTGCGAGCAATTTTCAGTACTTCGTTTAGTTTATAACTACTTTGAAATGGCCCAAACAACTGACCATTGATTGTGATTTTATTTAAATCATTTTTTCTTTTTTTTAGAATTGTTGGATAAGAATCATTGGTGATAATTAAATAAATTGGTGATTTATCATCTTTTAATCTAATATTAAAAAATGGTTGGTGAACTCTAATTAATTCTGCTTCGATTAGTAAAGCCTCTAGTTCACTGTCCAAAACTTCAAAAGTAAGTTTTTTGGCAGTACTAACTAAGCTCTTAATTCTGGGAGCCAACTGGGCATAGTGTGTATAACTAGTAAGACGATTAGCTAGATTTTTTGCCTTGCCAACATAGAGAATATTATTTTTTTCGTCTAAAAACGAGTACACTCCCGGTGCCGAGGGCCAGGATGATCGCTGTTCCGCCCAAGAAAAATGGGATGTATGGGTGGGCAAAGTTTTGGATGAAGTTTGGCGCATTAGTAACAGTGAAGTCTTTTTGTAAAATCGAGCCACCATTCATTGAGACATTTAACACTAAATTGTCTTTTTCTGGTAAGGCTTGTTGTGTATTATAAACAAAGATTGGAATAGAGATAGTTTGGAACGGTAAAATTGCTGGTATTGAGGTATCACCAAACACCCTAACTCCAGATTTATTAGAGCTAAGATCAAAAGTTAGCTTATACCAAGCAGCTCCAGAATTATTCACTAAAGTTAGTTGGTAAAATCCTGGCATTTTTAACCAGTTATTCTCACTTTTGGTTAAATCAGCTGTTAACTCTGGTTTTTGGCTTGGAAAGTTTTTGCCAAAAAGGACTTCAAGTGTTTTTTCAGTCTGTTGTTGTTCTGTTTTATATGAGCCAGCTGGATAAGGCAAAGTACTTGATTGACCATTGATGGCTAAGACGATGTGGTTCAGATCAAATTGGTTAAAGTAATCCACTCCTCCAGTTGTATTGCCCCAGGTAGGATCAGTTGGTTGCCAAACTTGGTTTGTTTCGTCCCAATATTCTGGCCAAGCATGCAAGATATCTTCAACTAAACTCAAGGGACGTAGGCTGTTATTCTGGGTATAAGCATAACCGGTAACAACTCTAGCGGGGATGTTATTAATTCTAGCTATGGTGACAAATAAATCAGAAAATTCTTGACAGGCAGCAGTGGTTGGTTGCCCTATGATTTGGGCAGCACCTTTTCTTTCAAAGTCTTCTAGCGAATCAATTGTTTGGTACTCTAAAGTGGTAGTCACATAGTTATAAATTGCTTGTGGAGTTTTATTTTCTTCGGCAATTTGTTGCAGATTTTTATTATCAATTTCCCAAAATGGTTGTCTGGATAAGTGAAAGCTTTGGGGATAAGAAACTGGAATATCAGGATTTTTGTTCAAAGTTAAAAGGGCTTGAGCCTGAACTTTGACAGTTTGAGCGGTATTACCAGGCATATAGAAAGTAGCAATCCAGTTACCATCTTGATCTATTTCCATTTCAGTTGGGAGAGGGTCAATAGAGTGATAGTGCATTCTTTGAAAAGAAGTATCTGGTGGTAATGCAGTTTGGAGCAAAATTGGTTGAGAATCGTTGTTTTCCAAGAAATAAGTGAAGTTTAAATCAAAAATCTGGTCGATACCAAATAGGGCTGACACACCTTGATTTTTCAGCTCACTGAAAGTCATTTGGATGCCTTTATCGGTTAGTTTTTGAGTAAAATTTGAAGCGGGAGTTACTCTAGTAGCATTGCCAAACCTGAGCGGGGTGTTGAGCACTACTTCTGCTTGTTGATATTGATTGGAATCGGCTTGTTTGGGAATGGCTATCTCCAAAACATTGCCATTAACTTGAGCCAAGTCGGGGTTGTTATAACTGATAGTAAAAGTTCTAACTTTTCCCTCTCCGACCAACTTATCTGGGAAGGTAATACCAATATTAGTTTGGTTTTCAACTTTAGTGATCTCAGCATTAAAATTATTGCCTTGTTGATCAAAGACTCTAATATTAGTAATGTTGGGTGAGCTGGTTTTTAAGCCATGCTTAGTAATGTAATAAGTCGGAGTCAGATTTTTGATGGAAAAGGTATGTTCGACATAAGTATTACCTAGCTCATTAACGGTATAGGTACTGATTAGTTTGTTTTCAAAGGCATTAATCTCTGTTTGTTGAGCTCTGGTTTCAGTAGCTACCAATAAATAAATAGGTACCAATAAACTAGCTAGCAAGCTGAAAAAAAGCTTTTTCATTGTTTCCATTTTATCTTTAAGTCAGTATGATTTTAACTATGAATCTGACTAAACAAACTAAGATAGCGGTAGTGGGTGTTTCTCATGATCCACAAAAATATGGTGCCAAAATCTTTAAAGATTTAGTAGCGGCTGATTATAATGTAGTTGGGGTTAACCCCAAAGGTGGGGTGGTTGCTGGTCAGCCACTATTTGTTTCTCTAAAAGAGATCAAGCCCAAACCAGATTTAGTTATAACAGTTGTCCCTCCAAAAGCAACCCTAGAGGTAGTGAAAGTCTGTTTGGAACTTGGTCTTGAAACAATTTGGATGCAGCCGGGATCAGAATCTCAAGATGCAGTTGAGTTAGCTCAGCAACATGGTTTAACAGTCATCAGCCAGGCTTGTTTTATGGTTCAGCAAAAATTGTGGTAGATTTTAATTTTTTTCTCTAAAGATTTGTTGTATAATTTTCTTTTTAAAAATGTAAGATAAATTACATTTTTTTGAAAAAGTATGATCACTATTAATTAATAGATTAAGGATAAATATGACTGGTAAAACTTCCTTTAAGATGAATCGTTGGCAAGCTGAAATTAATGTTCGTGATTTTATTTACACTAATATTACTGCCTATGATGGTGACAGCTCATTTTTAGTGGGCCCCAGTCAGAAAACCAAACAATTATGGGAAAAAGCCAAAAAGCTTTTAACTAAAGAAATAAAAAATGGTGGAGTTTTGGATATTGATACTAAAACTATTTCTACAATTACTAGTCATCAACCAGGATATATTGATAAACATTTGGAAACAGTGGTTGGATTTCAGACAGACCAGCCGCTGAAAAGAAGCATTAAGCCTTTTGGTGGCTGGCGGGTAGTTAAAAAAGCTTGTGAAGAAAATGGCTATGAACTTGATAAACAAGTAGTTGAACTGTGTAGTAAATATAGAAAGACTCATAATGATGGTGTGTTTGATGCCTATACAGAGGAAATGCGTAAACTAAGAAAGTCTGGGCTAATTACTGGCCTTCCAGACAATTATGCCAGAGGCAGAATCATTGGTGACTATCGTCGCTTGGCTCTGTATGGTCTAGATCGATTAATTGAAGCCAAACAAACTGATCTTAACCAACTTACTGGAGTAATGACTGATGAGCTTATTAGATTAAGAGAAGAAATCAGTGAACAGATAAAAGCTCTCCAGTTAATTGGTGAAATGGCTCAAGCTTATGGTTTTGATGTTGGCCGCCCAGCAAGTAATGCTAGAGAAGCGGTGCAATGGACTTATTTTGCTTACTTAGCAGCGGTTAAGGAACAAGATGGTGCTGCTATGAGTTTAGGTAATGTTAGTAATTTCTTTGATGTTTATTTTGAAAAAGACTTAACTGATGGCAGTTTGACCGAGAAAGAAGCTCAAGAATTAGTAGATCAATTTGTACTAAAACTTAGATTAGTCAGACATCTCAGAATGAGCGAGTATAACCAATTGTTTGCTGGAGATCCTACTTGGGTGACAGAAGTGATTGGTGGTCTTTGGCAAGATGGTCAGCATAAAATTACTAAAACTAGTTTTCGGTTTTTACAGACTTTATATAACTTAGGTCCTGCTCCAGAACCTAATTTAACGATTTTGTGGTCTGATCAATTACCATCAGGCTTTAAAGAATTTGCTGCACAGGTTTCAATCGATACGTCTTCTCTACAATATGAAAATGACCAACTGATGAGTCAAGTTGGTGACTGTGATGACTACTGTATTGCTTGTTGTGTTTCGATGATGGAAACAGGGAAAGAAATGCAGTTTTTTGGGGCTCGCTGCAATATTGCTAAAACATTGTTATTGGCTTTGAATGAAGGGAAAGATGAGTTGACTGGCATTGAGATTGTACCCGGAATTGAGCCGTTACCAGCAGGACCTTTAAACTATCAAGAAGTCAAAAAACGTTTTGCACAAACCATCAGTTATGTTGCCGAGCAATATGTCAGTACCATGAATGTGATTCATTACATGCATGACAAGTACTACTATGAGCGAGCTCAGTTAGCTTTTATGGACAGCAAGATTAAACGCAATATGGCTTTTGGGATGGCTGGTTTAAGTGTAGCGGCTGATTCTTTAGCTGCAATTAAATTTGCCAAAGTGACAGCCGAACGTGATGACAATGGTTTAACCACTGGTTTTACGATTGAGGGTGACTTTCCTAAATTTGGTAATGATAATGATCAAGTCGACCAACTGGCCCAAGCTTTAGTTCATGATTTTAATCATGAACTTAGCCAACACCATATTTATCGAGATGCTACTCCGACCCTCTCGGTACTCACTATTACTTCTAATGTGGTTTATGGCAAGAAAACTGGAGCTACCCCAGATGGTAGAAAAAAAGGTGAAGCCTTTGCTCCAGGTGCTAATCCAATGCATGGTCGGGATAGTTCTGGAGCAATTGCCTCTCTCAACTCAGTAGCAAAACTTAATTATGCTGATGCCAGAGATGGAATTTCTAATACTTTTTCAATGGTGCCTAAGTCTTTAGGAAGTTCTAAAGAGGAACAAACACAGAACTTGGTTAGTATGTTGGATGGTTATTTCAATAAAAATGCTCATCACCTGAATGTTAATGTGTTGAATAGAGATACCCTACTAGATGCGATGGAACATCCAGAAGACCACCCTCAATTAACTATTCGTGTTTCTGGTTATGCTGTTAACTTTATTAGGTTGAGTAAAGCTCAACAGCAAGAAGTGATTGCCCGCACTTTCCATGAGACAATGTAAAGTGAAGGGTTAATAGATGTTGTCAGTTCACTCGATTGAGACTTTTGGCACTCATGATGGTCCCGGTATCAGGCTGGTGGTTTTTATCCAGGGTTGTCTTTTCGCCTGTGCTTACTGTCATAATCCAGACTCTCAGTTAATTAAAAGTGATCAAGCTAAACAAGTTTCTACCAAAGAAATTCTGGAACTTTTAGAAAAAGAAAAACCATATTTTGGCGAGCAGGGTGGTTTAACTGTGTCTGGTGGTGAGCCAACAGTTCAAGCCAAAGAACTAATAAAACTTTTTATCGCGGTTAAAGAAGCTGGCTTTCATATTACACTCGATACCTGTGGGGCAATTTACAACCAAAAAATCAATGAACTTTACAACCTAGTAGATTTAGTGATGCTAGATGTTAAACATATTGATGGAACTTGGCATCAGAAATTAACCGGTCATTCCAATACTAATGTTTTAAAGAATGCAGCCTACCGAGAACAGACTGGTAAACCACTGTGGTTACGGTATGTGTTGGTGCCTGGTTGGACAGATCAACCAGAATATTTAGAAAAATGGGCTCAGTATTTCAAGGATTTCGAAACTATTGAACGAGTTGAGATTTTGCCTTATCACACCTTGGGTGTGTATAAATATGCAGAGCTTGGGTTACCATATAAACTGGAAGGAGTTGAACCTGCTACTAAACAACAAGTTGAACAGGCCAAACAGATTTTTGATCAGTATTTAACCAATGTAGTAATTAGATAATTAATTAAAAGGAATTTATGTCATTTCAAACTCTTTTTTATCCCAAAGCTATCGCCATCATTGGTGCCTCCAGAAAACTAAAAACTGTTGGCAATGATATTGTTAAAAATTTGGTTACCCAGGGTTATCAAGGTAAAATTTATCCAGTTAACCCAAAAGCGGACAGCCTCTATGGCAAAAAAGTTTATGCTGCAGTTAAGGATGTTCCAGAAAAAATTGATTTAGCAGTCATAGCAGTCCCGGCCCCTTATGTGACGAGTGTAGTGAAAGAAGCTCATGAGCAGGGGGCACAAGCAGCGATTGTGATTTCTGCTGGTTGTAAAGAAATTGGTAATGTTGAATTGGAAAAACAACTAACTGATGTTTGTCGTGAGAGACAAATGTCATTGGTCGGGCCAAACTGTTTGGGGATTATTAATCCAGAAATTAAAATGAATGCTTCGTTTGCTGCTTTAATGCCAGAGGCAGGTAATGTCGCTTTTGTCTCTCAAAGTGGTGCGTTATGCACTGCTGTGTTGGATTATGCCAAAGAATTGGGCATTGGATTTTCCAAGTTCATGAGTATTGGTAACAAAGCTGATATTAATGAATTAAAGTTAATTAAATATTTTGCTGATGATCCACAAACTAAAGTGGTAGCAATGTATGTAGAACAATTAGAAAATGCTCCAGAATTTATTAAAGCAGTTAAAGAGCTATCTACAGGTGATAACCCTAAGCCAGTGATTATTTTAAAATCAGGCAGAACTGAAGCCGGGGCAGGAGCGATTGCTTCACACACTGGTTCGCTTAGTGGCGGAGATGTTGCCTATAAAACTTTATTTGAGCAAGCTGGAGTAATCAGAGCTAATAGCATTAGCCAATTATTTGATTATGCTCAGATTTTTTCTAAGAATGAGTTAACCGAAGTGAAAAATGTCACTGTAGTGACTAATGCAGGTGGTCCTGGGGTGTTGACAACAGATGAAATTGTGGCCAGTGGTTTGGCCATGGCCAAATTAGAAGAAAAAACAGTCGAGGCTCTCAAGGAAATCCTACCTCATGCTGCTAGCACTCACAATCCAGTTGATATTTTGGGTGATGCCGTAGGAGAACGTTATCAACAAACTTTGGAATTAATTGCTAAAGATAACAATACTGATTCAATTTTGTTATTGCTTACTCCCCAATCAATGACTGAAATTACCAAGACAGCCAAAGCCGTAGTTAGTACCAAGATGAGTTCCAAGAAACCAATCGTGGTGAGTTTTATGGGACAAGAAACTGTTTTGCCGGGAGTTAAATTAATGAAAGAAGCTGGAGTTGTTACTAACACTTTCCCTGAGCCAGCGGCTAAGTCATTAGCCACTTTTGGTCAGTTTGTAGATCAAGCCAAAATCAAGAGCTCTCCTCTACTTCAGTATCAGGATGTTGATCAAGCAGCTGTCAGAAAGATTTTTGATCAAGCTTTGCAAAATGGTCAACATAGTTTTCCTGAGTCAGCGGCAATCGAGATTTTACAAGCTTATAATTTTCCATTATTAAAAACAGCTCAAGCAGTCAACGAGGTTGAGGCTTACCTAGCCATTAAAAAGATGGGCGAAAATAAAAAATATGCGATGAAGATTATGTCTCAAGACATTTTGCATAAGAGTGATGTCGGCGGAGTGATGCTCAATATTACTCTGGAAGATGTTAAAGCTAAGTTTACTGAAATGATGAAAATAGTAGCCCAAAACAAACCTCAAGCCAAACTAGATGGAGTGTTGTTAATGGAAATGGCTCCGGCTAATGGTCTTGAAATAATTTTGGGTGTAAACAAAGCTCCTGGACTTGGCACGATGGTGATGGTTGGTTTGGGTGGTATCTATGTTGAAGTCTTAAAAGATGTTAACTTTGGTTTTGTACCATTAACTCATAATGATGCATTGAGAATGGTTGATGGTCTTCGCTCAGCCAAGCTTTTTGAGGGGGTCAGAGGCCAAGCTCCAGCTGATAAGGAAATGTTGGTTGAAAGCATTGGTCGGTTAGCTCAATTGGTAACTGATTTTCCTGAAATTGTTGAGTTAGATATCAATCCACTGTTGGTTTTACCACAAGGTGAAGGGGTTAAGGTTCTTGATGCCAGAGTGGTGATAGAATAAGCGACAATGTCTAAAGCTATTTATGCTTTCTCTGGTGATCCGATTACTTATGGTCATATTGATGTTGTTCAACGAACAGCCAAGGTTTTTGATCAGGTTATTGTTGCCATTGGAGTAAATCCTGATAAAAAATACATGTTTTCTCTTGAAGCTAGAACCGAAATGGCTAGTCATTCTCTTCGTCATTTAAAAAATGTTAAGGTAGTTTCATTTACTGGACTATTAGTTGATTTTGCTTATGAACAAGGTGCAGAAGTAATTGTTAAGGGAATGAGAGACACCAAAGACTTTGAATATGAGCGTTACCTCAATCAATTGGGTGAAAGTCAAAAATTAGGCATGGAAACCGTATTATTATTTGCTGATCCGAAGTTGGCTCACATTAGTTCCAGTTCAGTGAAAGCAATCCAAAAAGAACAGGGTTTAATTCATGAATATGTGCCAATGTTGGTGAAAAGTAAGTTGGAGAAAAAAATGTCAGAGCAAATGATTGTTAGTGTGACGGGTGAGATTGGGGTGGGTAAGTCTTTTGTTTGTCAAAAACTAGTTGAACTGGGAAAAGAACAGGGCTTGGAAGTTCACCACATAGAGTTAGATCACTTAGCTCATGATATCTATGAGAGGCTAACTGAAACTGGCTACGCTAAAGTTCGTCAACAGCTAACTAAAGAATTTGGCGAAAAAATAAAAAACCCAGCCGGCACAATTAATCGTAAAATATTGGGAGAGATTGTATTTCACGACGAAGAGAAATTAGCCGCTCTGAATAAAATTATGTATACGCCGATTTTGGTGAGGCTAAGACGAGAACTTTATGGCAAAAAAGGTTTGATTTTACTCAATGCAGCTTTAATTGCTGAGTCTGATATGGCTTATTTATCAAATAATAATGTAATTTTAGTCAAAGCAGATGAAAAAATTCAGCGACAACGATTGGAAGCTCGTGATTTAACTGTTGAACAAATTAAGACTCGCCTAGCCAGTCAATATGATTTCTCTAAAAAGAAACAAGAACTAGCAAAAATAATTAAGCGTGATGGACAAGGTCAGTTGTGGGTGATTGAAAGTAACGACCAAAAAGTCATTCAAGACTTAAAACAGTTTTTAGCAGATATTAAAAGTGACTGCTAATATTATCTTCTCGAGTAAAACATTGATATATCAATTTTATTTTTGATAGATTTAGATATTGTTTTATATATTAAGTTTGTTGTCAGCCAGCTGTGAGACACTTACCCACGGGGGTAAAGGGGTGTGGTTAGTGTTGGTTTTTAAATTCTTCAGCCAAATATTTACCAGTAAATGAGTTTTTATTTTTAGCTACTTGTTGTGGTGTTCCGATGGCAATGATTTCACCGCCATATTCTCCACCCTCAGGACCAAGATCAATTAACCAATCAGCATTCTTAATGACATCCAGATTGTGTTCAATCAAAATCACGGTATTGTTTTGAGCAACCAATTTATGTAAAACATTTAATAGTTTTTGCACATCAGCAAAATGCAACCCAGTAGTTGGTTCATCTAATAGGTAAACCACATGATCATTAGTTTTTAAACTTAGTTCACGGGCTAGCTTAACCCTTTGAGATTCTCCACCACTCAAGGTTGGAGCTGGTTGGCCAAGTTCTAAGTAGCCCAAGCCAACATCAATTAAAGTTTGGAGTTTTTGTTTCAAGGTTCCATTACTTTTAAAGAATTCCAAAGCATCTTCAACACTCATTTTTAAGATTTCAGAAATATTTTTGCCTTTATAAATTACTTGGAGAGTTTCTTCATTATAGCGTTGACCATGACAGACATCGCAAGTGACATAAACATCAGGTAAGAACTGCATCTCGATTTTGATTTGGCCATCCCCCTGGCAAGTTTCACAGCGGCCGCCTTTAACATTAAAACTAAATCTACCTGGATTGTAACCGCGAATGTGAGCTTCCTGGGTATTGGCAAAAAGTTTTCTAATATAGTCAAAGATCTTAGTATAAGTAGCAGGATTAGAGCGGGGGGTTTTACCAATTGGACTTTGATCAATTAAAGTTAAGCGTTTAACAGTATCAGGCACCATTACTTGTTCAACATGACCAGCTTTTTCATCGATTTTTCTTTCTAGGTGTTTCATTAATTGATAGTAAAGAGTGTCATGAAGTAAAGTAGATTTTCCTGAACCAGAAATACCAGTAATACAAGTTAAGGAATTGAGTGGAAACTCGACATCAATGTTTTTTAGGTTGTGATGAGATGCTCCTCGCAGTTGAATCGAACCATTAGCTCCTCTGATAACTGGCATATCATCTAGACCAATCACTTTTCTTTCTTCAGCCCTCTTGGGTCTAATGACATCTTTTTTACGGGAGAGGTATTTGCCAGTTACAGATTTTTTGGCTGCCATTAGTTCTTCAGGTGTTCCCTCAGCAACAACTTCTCCACCATGTTTACCAGCTCCAGGACCGAAATCAAAAATATAGTCAGCAGATAACATCACATCACGATCATGTTCAACTACAATCACGCTGTTACCTTGGTCTCTTAGGTTTTTTAAAGTATCGACTAACCGATCATTATCTCTGGGGTGTAATCCAATAGTTGGTTCATCTAAAATATACAGCACTCCAGTTAGACCAGTTCCAATTTGCGAAGCCAATCTGATTCTTTGGGCCTCACCACCAGCCAAAGTAGAAGCTTCTCTACCAAGTGACAAATAATTAAGTCCAACAGAAGATAAGAAGCTTAATCTGGTGATAATTTCTTTTAAAATCGAGCCACTGATTTCAGTTTCTTTGGTAGATAGTTTTTTACTTGCGGTCAAAGATTTACACCAGTCCAAAACTCGTTGAATAGTTAAGTTGGTTGTATCGGCAATATTTTTGTGATCAATTGTTACAGCCAAAGATTCTGGTTTTAACCTGTTGCCCTGACAAGCAGGACAAGTCTCTTTGTGCATGAATTCTTCAATTTCTTTACGGATGTAATCACTGTCAGTTTCTTGATACCTTCTTTCCAAATTAGTAATGAAACCCTCAAATCTCTCTTGAATCATGGTTTCTTTACCAAATCGATTTTCGCCAGTCACGTTGTAGATTTCTTTGGAACCATGAAGCAAGCTTTGTTTAAATTCATCACTAAATTCTTCATAAGGAGTTTTTCTGAAGTCATAGCCGGCTGTTTCGACCACTACCTTCACTAATCTTGACCACCAAGTGTCATTGCTCATAGTTCTAGCAAACGGAATAATGGCACCTTCGCTCAGCGTTAAGCTGGGAGCAATGATTTTTTCTGGGTTAATTCTGAGTAATGAACCAATGCCATTACAAGTTTCACAGGCTCCTTCTGGAGAATTAAAAGAAAACATTCTTGGTTCAAGTTCTTTTAAAGAAATACCACAATCACTACAGGCGAGTTTTTCACTGAATAAGTGATCTTCCATCTGTTTGGGTTTTTCTGGAAATGATAAAGAATTGTCGTCAATAAAACTGGCTATTACCAAACCAGTTGATAGTTTTAATGATTCTTCAATGGTTTGTGAAAGTCTAGATTTGAGAGTTTTTAGTTCTTGGTGATCATTCAATTGTTTTTTAGAAAAACTGATCCGATCAACAACTGCTTCAATCGTATGTTTATTGTTTTTTAATAAAGTAATATTCTCTGACAGGTCAAAGACTTCACCGTCAATTCTGACTCTGGTAAAGCCTTGTTTTTGTAGGTTAGTAAATAAGGCAGCAAACTCACCTTTTCTAGCCTGAACAACTGGTGAAAGAATCATGAGTCTAGTTGGTTGATTAGCTGCTTTTTTTTCAACTAAGTCAATAATTTGTTTGATAATTTGGTCAATACTTTGGGTGCTAATTTCTAGACCACATTGGTGACAGTGTGGGTGGCCTACTCTGGCAAATAGTAGCCTGAGATAATCATAAATCTCGGTAATAGTACCAACGGTAGAGCGAGGATTATGGGAAGTCGTCTTCTGATCAATGGAAATAGCTGGCGATAAACCTTCAATTTGGTCAACCTGAGGTTTTTGCATAATGCCCAAAAATTGCCTAGCATAAGAACTCAGAGACTCAACATAGCGTCGTTGTCCTTCAGCATACAAAGTATCAAAAGCTAAAGAGGTTTTACCGCTGCCAGAAAGACCAGTAAAAATAACTAGTTTATTTTTGGGAATAGCAAAAGAAACATTTTTAAGATTATGTTCCCTAGCACCAGAAATAATAATATGATCTAATGAATTTTTCTTCATAAAAAGAAACTCCATTATAGCCTGTATTCGGGAATTTTTCGACTGTCTAACTTACAAACTTTAATGCTTCAAAGCTTGAATTTTGTCTCGCAAAATAGCTGCTAGTTCAAAATCCAAGTCAGCCGCGGCCCGGCGCATTTTAAGATCAAGTTTTTTAAGTAGTTTTTGTTTTTCTGCTGGTGTCAATCCAGCAGGTTCTAACTCTTCCAGATCAATAAAGTCTTTTTTGCTTAGTTGAATAACCAGCCCTTTTTTCTTAAGTTTAAATTTTTCTTCAACAGGATCTTTATCTTCTCTCAATAGGAGTTTTTCTCTGATTGGTTTATTAATTCCTGCTGGGGTAATGTCGTATTTAAGGTTATAAGCCACTTGAACTTCTCTACGACGTTGAGTCTCTTCAATGGCTTGTTTCATTGAACGAGTCATATTATCAGCAAACAAGATAGTTTTACCGGTTTCATGTCTGGCTGCTCTACCCATGGTTTGGACCAATGAAGTAGTAGACCGCAAGAAGCCTTCTTTGTCAGCATCGAGAATTGCTACAAGACTTACTTCTGGTAAATCTAGCCCCTCTCTCAAGAGATTGATTCCGACCAAAACATCGTACTCTCCTTTTCTGAGGTCATCCAGAATATCTGATCTCTCCAGAGTTTCAATATCTGAGTGCAGGTAAGCAACTTTGGGATATTCAGTTAGTTGGTAGTTTTTAAGTGGATCAAGTTGAACGTAAAAATCATCAGCCAAAGGTCCAACTGCTATTTGTTCGATTGGAATAAATTCACGTTGTTGGTAGCTAGTTGTTGAGTTTAATTGCGCTTGCCTTTGTTTGAAGTCCGTGACTAGAGCATCGATTTTTTCTTGATTGTTTAAATAATCAGTGAGGGCCTCAGCCATTTTTTTAGTGAGTGTTGTAACTAACGTTCTTTGACCCAGAGCTTTTCTTCTTAAGACTTCAATCACTAAATCTTCAATTTGATGATTGGTTGGTCTGAGCTCAATAATTGGATCGGTTAGGCCAGTCGGTCTGATTAATTGCTCTGCGACATGTTCTCCAGCTTGTTGAAGTTCCCAATCATTGGGAGTAGCAGAGACATATAAGTTTTGTGGAGTTCTAGTTAAAAACTCATGTTGTTGTAATGGCCTGTTATCCAAAGCACTAGGAAGTCTAAAACCATATTCGATCAAAGTCTCTTTTCTTGATCTATCACCATGAAACATCCCTCTGATTTGAGGAATTGTCATATGACTTTCATCAATGATCGTTAAAAAAGAAGTTTGGTTAAAGATCTTGGTGTTTTCTTTAAAATAGTCTAACAAGGTGAATGGCGGATCTCCTGGTTTTCTACCATCAAAGTGGCGTGAGTAGTTTTCAATCCCGTTAACAAAACCAAACTCTTTGATCATCTCCAAATCATAAGTAACTTTCTGTTTTAAACGGTAGGCTTCCAGTGTTTTACCAGTGCTCTCAAGTTCTGTAACTCTAAGTTTAAGATCTCTTTCAATTTCCCTAATACCCTCATCTTGAGTTTTAGGATTCATGGTGTAATGTTTGGCTGGGTAAATAGTGTATTGTTGGCTTTGGAGGTCTCTCATTTGAGGAGGGATTGTTTCACCACTAATGGGGTTTATTTCAGTAATTCTAGTTATTTTGTTTTCTAAAGTTTCAATAGTTAAAGCATTGTCTTGATAAGCTGGCCAAAGCTGAATGTTATCACCCCTGACTCTGAAGGTTCCTCTTTTTAGATCAGTGGTACTGCGCTCATATTGTAATTGGGCCAGTCTCAACAAAAAACTATGTTGAGAAATAACTTCCCCTTCAACAAATCTAAAAATATTCTTACCGTACTCAATTGGCGAGCCAAGGTTATAAATACAAGAGACCGAAGCTACCACGATGACATCTTTTCTGGTGAGTAAGTTGGTTGTGGCAGCTAATCTGAGCTTATCGATTTCGTCATTAATATCAGCTTCTTTTTCGATGTAGGTATCAGTAGTGGGAATATAAGCTTCTGGTTGGTAATAGTCATAGTAAGACACAAAATAACTCACTGCATTTTCTGGGAAAAAATCTCTTAATTCTTGATAAAGTTGAGCAGCTAGTGTTTTGTTATGAGCAATTACCAGGGTTGGCTTTTGAGTATTAGCAATCACATTGGCCATGGTAAAGGTTTTTCCAGAACCAGTTACTCCGAGTAGAGTTTGATGAGGTTGACCTTCATTAATACTGCTAGTGAGTTTATCTATGGCTGTTGGCTGATCGCCGGTTGGTTGATAAGGGGTGTGTAGTTTAAATTCCATCAATCTAGATATCATATCAGGGGTAGCAAGTTTGGAGTATAATAGGAGGCTGAATAGATCTGGTAAAAAACAAACTTTTCTGAGAAAATACGGATCTGTTAATAGTTCAGCGCCAATAGCTCAGCTGGATAGAGCAACTGCCTTCTAAGCAGTAGGTCGCAGGTTCGAATCCTGCTTGGCGCACTTGTTTTGCTAACTTTTAAAATATGGTGGCTATAGCTCAGTGGTTAGAGCGCCGCTCTGTGGAAGCGGAGGTCGCGGGTTCGAGTCTCGTTAGCCACCCATTTAATTTTTATGCCATTTCGTATAGAAATTTCACCAGATCATCCACATTTCAATCAACAAGAAGTTATTATTGAAGAAGGTTATGCTGCGGCAGTAATACCTGATTGGCAGGATTCTGGTTATGATTTAGTTTTAGTAGCAAAAGATAATCCAGCGAATGGTGATCCAATGTTATTGATTCAAGAGTTTAATCATGGTCAAAAATTAGAAGTAAATTTTGCTCAAATATCTGTATTTTCTCCAACTGATTTACCAATTCTAACTGGTTATGAAATATGGGGAGTGATTAAAATTGAATTAACTAATCGATCAAATATTCCCAATCATTTAAAGTAAACAAGTCGCATGTTTTAAAAAGGATTCGAGGGGAGAAGCTTTCACCTCTTTTATAAGTCTATTCAAACTCAACTACAACTTTATTGCGTAAAGCTTTGGCAATTTTAAGAGATTTTTCGCGAGAACGAACATAAAAACTACCTAAAGCTTTGTTTCCTTCAGGAGGAGCCTCATAGTAATCTCCTGGGTTAAAGTTAATCCTTGAATGGGCGATGTGTTTGCTTTTAGGAATTTTAATTTTTTTAATAGTTCCAGCCTGTTGTTCCCAAATTTCACAAGCAGTGGCACTACCAATGACATTAAATTGATCTTCGACTTCTTGTCTTAAGGCTAGTTGAGCGATCATTTTTTCCAAATCAATATCAAAAGCAGGTTTGGCTAACTCTTGCCTGAAACCACCCATTCTGACATTAATTTCGATCAAATAGATGTTGTCGCCATCAACAAAAAACTCTGGGTCCAAAAATGTCTCTTTAAGCAAGCTAGCTTTAGCAATTTTTTGCAAGACAAACTTCATTTTTTGCTGAATTGGTTCTTTAGTATTTGAAGGAGTAGTTCGGTAAATAATTTGGTAGTGGTTTTGATTAAGATCTCTAGCATTAGTAATTTTCACTAGTGAAATAAAGTGAACTTTTCCTTTACTATCAACATAGCAAATAGGAGTGATTTGTTTTCCTGGTAAGTATTCTTCAATCAATACGGTTTTGTTATTTGGATCTTCTGCGGCTGGTTCTGCTAAAAAATGTTCATAGAGTTGAGGATAAACGTGATTAAAATCATCAACTGATTCCAGTTTTGTTACCCCCCGACTATGAGCTCCAACAAAAGGTTTAAGCATGACTGGGAACTGGATGTTTTTTAATAATTCAGCAACTTCAGTAAGTTGGCAAATAATGGTTTTAGGTCTGAATAGTTGGAGGTTTAGATCATCCATTAATAGATGTAAGTTAGCTTTATTTCCAACTTGGTTGATTGCAGCAAAAGATGGTCCAGGTACTTCAAAGTAATCAACTAATTTACCATGAAGGTTCTCATAATGATCTGCTCTATTTAAAACTCCAACTACTTGTTTGTTTTCACTAAATTTTACGATGGTTTCAAACTCTTTTCCTTTGGGTAGTAAAAGATGGTGTGGGCTTTTTTGTGGTTTACTACTACATTCAATGATAGTTAGATCTGGAATTATTTTTAGCAGGTGGGTTGAAAATTTATTGAGTAAGTTATTACCCAACAAGAAAAAGATTTTTTTCATGAGCGTTTTATACCATAAAAAAATAAAATTAGACTGGTCTTTTTTTACTATTTTTAAATTGGTAATTAATTTGTTAGATTTTTGACTACCACTTGAGGGGCTAGGCCTTTTTCGGCAATTTGATAATATTTATTTAATTGAGTGTCATATAGCCAAATAGTTGAGTTGTCTTGAGTAGTTTCAAGGTTATTCTCGGTTGGAGGAATATTACTAATATCGGTTATTTGATAGCTAATAAATCTTTGATCACTTGATAGATCGAGGTTTGATTTGGCCATAACACTATTACCATCATTGGTTAACCTCTTGGTAAAAGAGCCATCTTTAGCCACTAGATATAAGTCACTATCAACGCCGTTATAAATATACCTGGAGCTATCGAGATTGCTTCTAAGATAGTAAAGCTGGTTCTGGCCGACCACTAAGTCTGATGGGACATCATTACTAAGATAAATTTTATTGTTATTTGGTTGTTGTTTGAAGATGCCTTTACTAGGATTTCTGGTGCCAGTCATTTCTGACCACTCATAACGGTAGCCATAAAGCCAGCCATCAACTAAGGTGACTAGGTTTTCCATACCGCCATAACTTGAAGAACCATAGCCTTCACAGTTTTGGGGTAGTTCTTTATCAGTTGTTAAATTAAATTTACAGTAAGAAATACCCTCATAACCTCGACCAAGGGTAATGGTTTCATTATCTAGCCAGATGCCCAAACCAAGTCCAAAAAAGCCACTAGCTTCAGTTAAGACTTTTTCTGGTTGGTTGCTTTTGCCATCCCAAACTAGGAGTTCTTGATAAAATGGTTCATGACCTTGAGAGATTTCTTTGTTAGGGTCTTTGCGGTTAACAACAAAAACTAATTTGTTTTTGTTTGGAGAAACCATAAGACTAGTCACAGAGCTTTCTTTGTCATCGAAATTAAAGATAGGCTTATTCTCAGTCATGTCATACACCACTAGACCAAAAAAGACTTCATTAGTTTCATCATTTTTGCCGATGACATCTTTATAGACTAGCCAATTACTATTTTCTCCCATAAGGTCAAAACTAGGACTAAAGTAATATGGTTTATCACGGTCATAGTTGGTTTCAACGATTTTTTGAGGAGTATCTTGGTCACTAGTAACTCGGTAAATTCCATCGGTACGATAAAAATAAACCTCAACCTTTTGGTTAACTACGGCTTGGTTTTCTGGTTCTGGTTGATTTAAATTGTTAGCGGCAACTTGCCAGCCAAACCAAGTTGAAGCAGTAGCTACTATTAGTGAGATTAAAGTCAATAAAATAACATTGATAGGTTTTTTCATTTGCTAATTTCTCCAATCACTCTCATTGGGTAGACGTCTTTAATAGTTACTAAATCAGTCACATTAATAGTTGTGCCAGCTATTTTGAATGATTTAACTTCAGCACAAGCTTGATTTTGGCCACATTGACCAAAGCGATCAATAAACATGAAACTATCTTTACCTAGGTAGGTAAAGTTACCATTTGCCAAACCGTGACGATCATACTGTTTAAAAAACGGTTTAATCTCAAAATTAAGGATCTTAATTTCAGTAGCTGAATCAAAATTGAGTATTTTTAGTTGATCTTCCTCAGTATTGGCCAAGATAGTGTAACGGCCATCATAAGCATTAGCCACGAAATAAGTAGTATTAAGTTCATCACCCCCAATTCTCTCGATTTTGTCTTCATCCAATTTATAAACATAAAGACCTTCTCCGTAGGTTTGGTTTTGATGAGTGACTGGTCCTTTGATAACAAAGCGATTATGTCGTGCAAAAATGCCACCATACCACTGTCTTTCGATTGGTAGCTGTTTAATAGTTAATTGGTTGTTACTACAACCGACTAAGTAATAGTGGTAGTTATTCTCTACTCTGCCATAGATGATGGCTTGGTGATCATCTCCAAATCTGACTCCAACAGGATCATGAGGATAGGACTGAGTATAGAGAGCAATTGGTTTGTTTTCATAGTAAAGCTGTTGTTTGCCACAAGCATTCTCCTGGTTTCTAAAATAAGCGGCATTGTTGTCGCCATAAATAATTGCTGAACCACTTGGTGAGATTGACCAAAAGCTATCATCACTGATATTGATTTGATTGAAAACCTGTTGAGAGTAAACCATGTTTACCAGTGGATTATTTTTATAAAGAACTCCATCTTTTACGTAAAAAATATGGTTATCTCTAATTTCAAATTGAATCGGGAGAGTGCTGTTACTAAAAATACTACTAGAGGCAAATTGCTTGCCTTCTGCATCATAAAGAATGGCAGCACTAGCTTGAGTGACAAATAATTTGTCTGGTTTATATTCTCTCAATCCTAGCGTAATTTCTGCTCCAGTGTCATTAATTTTTAAATCTCGCCATTCACCAAAGATTTTTCCGGTTGAGCCATCGGTTGATTGAAAGATTTCATAGTTTAATTGTCCGTAGAAATGTCTGTCTTGGTTGTAAGTGTTGCCACGATCAATGACATAATAACTAATCTCAAATTTTTCTTTATTATCGAGTCCAGTTAGTCTGATTATTCCTTCACCATCTGTTTCCACCCATAAAAAGGCTGCTTCTTCACCTTTTTTTCTAATATTGGCACCGATATCATATTGGTTGTTTTCCCATGAATCATGCTTACCATCATTATTACTATCCATCCACAGTTTAATTAGGACTGTTCCAGCTGGTAAGGTTTCTTTGGTAGCAAATTTTTCTAACAAAATCTCACCGACATCTTTGATTTTTATTTCTGGTGATTGAACTTGGTTATAGTTTCTGTTTTGCAGGTAATAGCCCACAGAAAAGAAAAATATTCCTAGTAAAACTAAGCCAAATAGCCATAGTAATGGTTTGATGAATGCTTTTTTTCTGTTTGACTGATTACCAGTAAAATTAGTTTGAAGAATAGTTGTTTGTGGTTCAACTGGTGGTAGCTCTGGGGTTATTTTTGAGCTGGTTGGAGTTTGTTCAATTGTTGGTTTTGGTTTACCTTCTGGCTTTTCAATTGGTTGTTTATTTTTATTGAAAATAGAATATTGAGAGCGTTGGAAAGAATCCATAATTCTTCCATTATACGGTTATTTCCAACTGATTAGCAAGGAAGCAATAGACTATTCTTCTTCTGGGAGATCCAAGTCTTCTGGAGGAGTACCAGGATTTTGAGTTTCCTCGTTTGTATCTTCTGGAACCCAACTTTCCCATTTTCTAGCACCTGGAGGAGTAAATCTTTCCATATCCTCTTTCTTGAGATCAGATTTAACTAGCAATAACTCTGTTTGATCTCTTTTGTGATTGTAAAGTGAAAAAAATGAGAGGCAACCCTCTATTTTTCAGTTTTAACTAGTTGAATCAGGGCTGCAGAAATATTACTTTCTATTACGCCATGTTGATCACTAAGTTCAACATATTGGGTGTGAAGGGCAAATTTGTAATCACCAGGTCTAACTGGTCTAATCTGGGTAATTTTCAAGACTAAATCACCATGTTTACTGGGGCAAGTAACTAGATCATCGACTTGAAAGTAAGTTAAGGAGTCTAACCACTCACCACTACTGTAGTTTGGTTTATGTTGTTGTTCTGGGTTTTTAATCATAGTTGTATTATATACAAAGGCTTTTTAACGTAGAAAGGGCGCCCTTGTGGGGCGCCCTTTCACATTGATTGGAAACAGGTGAGGATCTAGTCCTCGTTGTCTTCGAGAGCGGACATGAAGTCTTCCACTCCCACGTTGGTAACCGCGGTGCGGGTGAAGGTTTCGATGGAGGCAAGGACCTCACCGAACCCGGCCGCGCCTTCTTCGAAGATTTGCGCCTGGAACATGGCTTCGCGGGCTTCAGCCATGACGCGCGGAGCATCATCAGCCGCGCTTTTCTGGAACGCGTCGAGGACGTTGTGTCCTTTTTTGACCAAGAAGGTCATCAGGAACTTGATGGTAATCATCAATTTCCGGACTTACTTCTTGAGTTTGTTGATTTCGCCCTGGCGGTTGTCCGCGCGCTGTTTCATGTCGGCGAGTTCGGGCACGTTGGCGAGCAAGAACTCGCGACGTTCCTTTCCTTCCGGCAGGCTTTCGAGGGCTTCGAGCAACATCTCCTGGGCATCTTCGATGTCCAGTTTGCCGCGAAGGTTTGCGTCAACAGAGCGGCTCACGTCATTGGCGATGCGTTGCCAGGCGGGCATTTCTTTCTTGGGCTTGCGGGTTTTTTTGACTTTGTCAGTCATGGGGTTTTACCATCCTTTACATAAGAATTTGGAATATGGCAGTCCCTCAGCAGTGGCCTGAGCCACTACCGAAGCTTGCTCAGCTAAAGACCTTATAAAATAAAAAGTCCCTAACTGAGCAAGCTTTAAAAAGACTGCTAAAAATTGAGGGATGGAAAACCAAAACAAAAAAACTTCTGTTTCAATTCAATGTGAATGTGCTGTCGTTCTTTCGCTTAGCACATCGTAAAGACGCGTTAGCGATTGAACAACGGGGAGTATGATATCAAAACAGGCCTATAGTGTCAATAGTTAAAATTATATACATGTCAAAATGGTTAGTTTAGCCTGGTATTATGCCGTAAATAGTGGCACACGTATAATAACAGTTTTTAAATTATAGGTTTCATTTTAAGCAATTTTTAGTTAATTAGCTTGTTTCTGAGTTTATCCCAATTAGTTCCACGACGGCACAAATTATTAATATCTGTGGGATTTGCTAGCAGTTGTTCAACTGCGATTTCTAACAACAAACTATTTTGTGATGCTTTCACTAAAATAGTATCTGTGGCTATTAATTGTGGCTTTAAAAATTCAACCGCTTGTTGAGCAGTATTAAATAGTTGTAATTTCTTACTGTTAAAGGTTTTACTGTATTTACTCATTAACGGTCCCACTAATAGTAGGAGATCTACCTTATTAAGGGCTGATTCGATTAATTGTAGATGAGCTAATTCCGCCTCATCCCCCATTTCTCTCATATCACCCAAGATGGCAATTTTTCTTTTTGGTGCAATTTTGTCAAGTAACGCTAGCATTTCTAAAGCTGGGTCTAGGGATGAATTATATGAACTATCCAGAATGTAGGTATTATTTACTCCTGAAAGCAAGGTGGATCTGCCTGGTGGTATAACTAGGTTTTTTTCAAGACTACTAATAATTTTTTCGATACCCATACCTATGGCTAAGCCAGTGGTAATTGCGGCTGCCAGGCTGTACCCGAATTTTTTAGGTAGCACAAAGTCTTTGAAGTTTAGTTGGTATGTTTTATTTTGATATAAGTAAGTGAATTTAGTGCCAGTAATTGATGGTTCCCAAGTTTTTAAAATTAAGTTAGCAGATTTTGTACCAAAAGTAATGGTTTTAGCCTGGGTTTGTGGTCCAAATTGAGCCACAACTGGGTCATCAAAGTTGAGAATTGCAGTACTATTTGCTTTTAAACTTTTGATTAGCTTGCCTTTTTCCAAGGCAATTTGTTGAATTACAGCTTGATTTTTCTTGGCAGGATCAGTCTCTTTGACTAAATGATCAAAAGCCTCACTGTGTACAGCTGAAACATTGAGGAAAATACCGATTTTTGGTTGGAGGAAGCTGAGCAAATAACTCATGTTTTTGGGAGGATATGGACTATCAATGCCCATTTCAGCGACATAAATATTAATTTTTTCCCAATTAGTCAAAGTTTTCCACCCGGCTAAAAAAAAGATTTTTACCCAACTTTTCAAACTAAAATCTTTAACGGTAATCCCTAAGATATTGAGTGGTAAGCCCACTTCTGAGTTGGCTTTATGGCTAATTTTAATTTTTTTGTCAGGTAAATCTTTTAAAATAGCCTCAATTGCATTTAGGGTGCTAGTTTTACCAGCTGAACCAGTTAGACCAATTACCATGGGTTTGGTTTTAAGCAGTTGGAGTTTGGCTAAAACTCTAATGTATTCAAGGAAAAGCTTCATTAACAATAATTTCATATACCAGATTGTAACGTATCTAGTTTCTTGATAATAGTTTAATAATTTGTCATACTAGTTAAACTAGTTTAGTAACTTAAGTAGTTAGTAAAGGAAAAATTTATGAAAAAAACAACACTTACTTTAGGTGGTTTGGTTTTTTTAATGGCAATGTTTGTATCACCAGTCTTGGCTTTGGAGATCGAGGTTGATCAACAGGGTAATATCAAGATGTATGAAGGCTATGTGTTAGGTAAAACTACCGATAGACCCAGTATTCAGCCAATCTCAGCCCCATCTTCAAACACTCGACCAGCTACAGCTCCTAAAACGCCTACTAAATACGTTCCCACCCAAGAGAATAAAGATTTAGTTGTGACCATGGAAGAAGCAGGTCCTCAGGTTCAATTGAGAGACAGTTCAGGGGCTGGTTCAATGGGCACTGCTGGAGAAACAATGATGTCTGATAACTTAGAGATGCGTTTTCCTGCTAGAACTAAAGAGTTATCTGAGGAACAACGAGAGAAAATGAGTGAGTACCAACAGAAAATTCAGGAAGCTAGGCAAGAAAGAATTCAAGAAATGGTTGAGCTCAGAGAACGAAACATGGGTGAAGAAGCAGCTTTAGAGATTAGAACTAGAAATGTCAAAGCTCATCTTAATGGGGCTGAGTTTGTTCTTGATTCAGAAAATAATGAGGTCAAGTTAACAACGCCATCAGGTCAAGAACACATTTTAACTCACCTTCCAGATCAAGCTTTGGCTAGGATGAAAGAAGCTGGTGTCTTAACAGATAGCTCATTTGACCCAGAAAATAATGAATTAGAAGCAGTTGCTACTGAAGATGGAATTCAGTATGTTGCTGATGTCGTCGAAGAGAAAAAACTATTCAGCTTTTTCCCCAGAATGGTTGAGAGAAAAATAATTTTAGATGATGCTACTGGTGAAGTAACCCAAGACTATGCTTCTCAGGGTTGGTTTACTAGAATGTTAGATAGATTTTCTTATTAGTTTTGCTTAGTGATTTGTTAAAACCCCGGCCTGTTGGTCGGGGTTTTTAGTTATTTGGCTAGATATTTTTTTCTAACAGGTTCAGCCAATTTTTCGATTGCATAACGAAGCATGGTCCTGGGCATTTTTTGTTTATGTTTGTCTAGAAAATCTAAAAGTGGTTTTTTTTGCATTTTCCCTACTTCTCTGAGCATCCACCCACTAGCTTTATGAATTAAGTCGTGTTGGTCTGCCAAAACCTTAGTAGCTAAACTCAAAGTTGGTTGAAATATCTCCTTTTTAATAAAAGGAAAAGTAGCCAATAAAGCAATTCTTCGATCCCAAAGATTGGTTGAGTTAATTAAAGCAAAAACTTGCGGTTGTAACTCTGGCTTATTGAGAATATGTTGTCCAACTATTTTGGGAGTGGTGACATCTACCAAATCCCAGTTGTTGACTTGAGTTCTATGTTTGAAGTAAAACTCAAAAATCTTGTTTTGTTCATTTTGGTCAGCCTGTTCATATTGGTAAACTAGTATTAGTAAGCCAGTTAGTCTTTGTTCATGTACAGAGCTATAAATTAGTTTTTTTACTTCAGTTAAAGTCAGGTCTTTAAAGCTTTTAGCAATCTTTCGCTGTGCTGGTACAGTTATTCCCCAAAAAACATCACCAGCGCCATATTGACTCTGACCTGTTTTAAAGAAGCCTTGTAAAACTTTAGCTTTTTGTGGATTGGCTAGTTTTTTTAGTTCAATGATTAAGTTTTGTGCGGTCATAATTAATAAAACTGTAGCATATTTGGTAAACTGTTGTTTTAACCCCAAGAGTTCAGGTATATAATTAAGCAATCCTCTAGTCAGGTATTTGTTTTGATTATAAAGGTAAAAAAAGAAAGTTATTCATGAATGATACTTTTAAAAGAACAAAGATTGTCGCCACGATTGGTCCAGCTACAGAAACAGAAGAAATCATTGGCCAACTTATTGATGCTGGGATGAATGTAGCTAGATTTAACACCAAACATGGTACTCCAGAATGGCATCGTGAAAGAGTGCAGCGAGTCAGAAAAGTAGCTGCTGAAAAAGGTTTGCCTATTGCTGTTTTACTCGATTTACAAGGACCAGAAATTAGGATTAATTTACGTAATGGTGAAGGTTTTGAGATGAAGGATGGCGAAACCCTAGTTCTCACAGCTGATGAAACTAGCAAAGAAGAAAAAGTTATTTTTATTCCTAGCAACGTGGTTGAAACTTTGCAAGAAGGTAACTTTGTGTTGTTGGATGATGGCCGTTGTGAGTTTGAGATTATTAAAAAAGCTGACGATTATTTAGTTGCTAAGGCTTTGGGTGATTTTGAAGTTGCTCACAGAAAAACCATGAACACTCCAGGTATTACTATCGATATGCCTTCTTTAATTGCTGCTGACTTAGTTCAGCTAGATGGTGCAGTTGAAACAGGAGTAGATTTTGTTGGTTTATCTTTTGTCCGTGACAAAAAAGATGTGGAGATTCTCAGAAAAGAATTGGAAAAGAGAAACTTGGGTAAGGCTAGTATTGTGGCTAAGATTGAAAACCAAGCTGCTTTGGATAATCTTGATGAAATCATTGAAGTTAGTGATGCTGTGATGGTGGCTCGTGGTGATTTGGCTGTGGAAGTACCTTTTGAACAACTGGCTTTTTGGCAAAAACTAATTATTACGAAATGTCGTTTGGCTGGTAAACCAGTGATTACTGCAACCCAAATGTTGAAATCAATGGTTGAATCTCCTCGACCAACTAGAGCTGAAGTAAGTGATGTGGCCAATGCTGTTTATGATAGTACCGATGCAGTCATGCTTTCGGAGGAAACTACCATTGGTAAATTTCCAGTTAAAGCAGTGGCTACTCAAGCCAAAATTGCTGCTTTCAACGAAGAGTTCGAAGTCTCTTATTTAGAAGAATGGGTAGATGAAAACGATTGTAGTTTAGTTACTCATGCGGCTGTTTACTTGCTGCAAAATGAAGACAAGATTGATAGTGTTGTTTGTTTAACTGAAACAGGCAATACCGCCAACCTGATCTCTCGTTTTAGACCAAAAGTCACCGTTCATGCTTTGACTAGCAATCAAGTTACTTATCGAAAGTTAGCTTTAAATTATGGCGTTGAGCCCCATATTGTTGAGTTTCCTGAAAGCAAGGTCGAAGAGCCCAATGCAATTGTGGAGATGATGAAAGCTAAGAATTTGATCAAAAAAAATGAAACCGTGTTAGTTATTTATGGTTCGATTTGGAAGACTCCAGGCTTAACTAATAGTTTGTCAATTGTTCATGCAGAATAGCCTTGACAAGTGGATTCTTTTTCCTGGAGAATAGAGTTATCACTAAGTAATAAAGATGGGATGGACCTATGGCAAAAAGAAAAGGTGGCTTGTTAGCTTTAGTAACAGGTTTAGCTGTCGGGGCTGCAGCAATATTTTTTTCTAAAAAAGAAAACAGAGACAAAACTGTTAAGGTAGCTAAGAAGGCAGTTAGTAAAGCTAAGGTTGCTAAAAATAAAGCAGTAGCTTCAGCCAAAAAAGCTGTTAAAAAAGGCACTGTTGCTGCAAAGAAGGTTGTTAAAAAAGCCAAAAAGAAATAACTTAGATTTTAATTAATAAACACCCCAGCTAATGGGGTGTTTTTTTATGTTAATGATTTTATTAGAGTTGTTAACCAATCATTAATTAGTTGTTGATTGATTGGTTGTTGAGGATAGCCATCTATTTTGAGACTACTAGCAATTTTTTTAGCTTGTTTCAAGGTGAGAAAGTCTTCAATCAGATCAACGGCTTTACAGAAATGTTCATAGCCAGTATCACCGCAACCAAAAACAATAAATTTTTTATTTTTAAAATCTAGTTCTTTTATTTCTTCAAAAAATGCAGCAAAGTCTTCTTGAAATTGGCCATAGTCCCAGGTGGATGAACCCAAAATTAGCAAGTCATAAGCCAATATGTTCTTTGGTGAAAATTCTTGAGCATTAAATAAGTCGTTTTCGATGTGGTGATTGTTCAAAAAATCAGCGATTTGGTTTGCTACAAACTCGGTATTGCCAGTCAAAGAACCATAAAGAACCAGTATTTTCATATAAAAATTGTAACATTTTCTACAAGAATCAATACAGTTGGCTTGACCATTCCAGTGTCAACTCCTACAATGTCGCTATGAAAGAATGGAACTGGAAAATTGCTGGTCAAGCCGGTGAAGGAGTAATGGCTGTTTCTAAAATGGTGGCTAAGTTGGCTAAACGTCATGGTTTATCGGCTTTTAACTATTTGGAGTACCCATCATTAATTAAAGGTGGTCATCAAACTGGGCAGGTTTCTTTTGCTGAACAGCCCATTTACTCTCAACGAAGACAGTTAGACTTGTTGGTTACTTTTGGTAAGGCTGCCTTTAGAGAACATCAACAGGAACTAACCAAAGACTCGCTGGTAGTTTATAACCAAAATGCTGGAGAATTGACTCAAGAAGAGCTCATGGGTTTTTCTGGTAAAGTTGTTAGTTTGCCTTTGAATGAATTTTCTAGGACAACGACAAAAAGTAAGTTAGCAACTAATATGGTGGCTTTTGGAGTAACAACAGCTGCTTTTGGTTTTGACCAACAAGCTGGTTTGCAGTTAGTAGCTGAGGAATTTGCCGATAAAGGTGAAGCAATTATCAATATGGATCAGGCAGCTTTCCAGTTGGGTTATGATGAGTTTTTGAAAGTCGAAAAACCATTAGCTAATTTTACGGTTAGCCAACGAGATAACCAGGTTTTATTAACTGGTAACGAGGCGATTGGTTTGGGAGCTTTGGCTAGTGGGATTCAATATTATAGTGCTTATCCAATGACTCCGGCCTCTGCTCTACTACATTTTTTAGCTGCTCAACAAAAAAAATATCCGCTGATTGTTAAACATGTTGAAGATGAAATCTCTGCTATTAACCAAGCGCTGGGGGCTTCTTTTGCTGGAGTGAGAGCAATGACAGGGTCCTCTGGAGGTGGTTTTGCTTTGATGGTGGAAGGTCTTTCTCTGGCAGGAGTGATGGAGTTGCCCTTGGTAATTCTTTATGGTCAGCGACCTGGTCCAGCTACTGGTTTGCCCACTTGGACTTCTCAAGCAGATCTACAGTTTGTGTTGAGGGCCGGTCATGGAGAGTTTCAACGAGTAGTCTTAACTCCTGGAACAGCAGCTGATCACTATCAGGCTACTAGATTAGCTTTTGATTTGGCTGAGAAATACCATATCCCGGTTTTCATTTTAAGTGATAAATATATTTTGGAATCTCATCAGACTATGCCTACTCCACCAGCAGAAACCAAAGTTGAGCGCTTAGGTTTGGTTACAGATGAAGAGCTGCCGACAGATGATAGCTTCAGACGTTATGCGATGTCTGACTCTGGAGTTTCTCCCAGATCTATTCCTGGTCAACAGCATGGTTTTTATGTTAGTAATTCTTACGAACATGATCACTTTGGGTTTGCAACCGAAGAATCTCAAATGACGATCGATCAAACCAAAAAACGAGCAAAAAAATATCAAGGTTTGGTTAAAGAACTACCTCAACCAGTTCTAATTGGTAAGCCAAAAGCTGCTACAACTTTTGTTTGTTGGGGTTCAACAGTCAATGTCTTACAAGATGTAGTCGCTAAAACAGATCAAGCTAATGTGATTTATTTACCAGCTGTTTGGCCTTTCCCTAGAGAGGGATTTGAAAAATTAGCTAAGCAAGCCAAGAAACTAGTAATGGTCGAGGGTAACTCCACAGGTCAAGCTGAACAACTTATTAGACAAGAAACTGGCATTGAAATGGCTGCCTATTTAAGACGTTATGATGGTCGACCATTTTATGTAGAAGATATCTTAGCCTGGTTGGAGCAGTAAATTATGGCAAATATTACTTTACAAAGCACAGTCTCCTCAGTTACACCAACTTGGTGTCCAGGCTGTGGTAACTTTGGTATTCTAGGGGCGATTAGACAAGCTTTTGCTCAATTAGAATTGCCTGAAGAAAATTTGGTAGTTTTTTATGGAGTGGGTTGTAGTGGCAATATGGCTGACTTTAATAAAGTTTATGGTTTTCATGCTCTTCATGGTCGAGCTATTCCCAATGCGATTGGTGCTAAACTAGCTAACCATGATTTGAAGATTATTGTTGTTGCTGGAGATGGAGATACTTATGGTGAAGGGATGAATCATTTACTCTCAGCAGCTAGAGGAAACCATGATATTACTGTTTTGGTTCATAATAACCAAACTTACAGTTTGACTACTGGTCAAAGTTCTCCCACTACCGATAAAGGAATAAAAACCAAATCAACCCCAGACGGTTTGATTGAGGAGCCAGTTAATCCTTTAGCGTTAGCTCTTTCGGACCACGCTGGCTTTGTGGCTCGTGGTTATGCTGGAGATATGCCTCATTTAATTGGTTTGGTTAAAGAAGCAATGACTTATGATGGTTTTTCGTTATTGGATGTTTTACAACCCTGTCCAACCTTCAATAAAATCAACACCTACCAGTGGTACCAAGAAAGAATTTATAAGTTAGCTGATAGCTATCAACCCAATGATAAAAAATTAGCTTGGGAAAAATCTCAAGAAATAGAAAAAATGCCAGTTGGTGTTTTTTATAGAAACGACAACTTAGAGGCTTACCATCAACAGTTATACCAACTTGATACTGCAACCTTATTGCAACAGCGTCCGACTCAAGTTTCTATTGCTGAGACACTTAACGAGTTTAAATAAAAAAATAGCCCGCAGTGAAGCGGGCTAAATTATTCAATGTTTAACCAGTTGTTTTAGTTTTCACTAATGGTGATGGACTTGATGGTTACTGGTTTAACTGGTTGAGATTTTTCACCGGATAAACTCATTGAGACTGGTGCAGTGGCAATTTTATCAACCACTTCTAAACCATTTATCACTTTACCAAAAATTACATAGTTGGGTGGCAATGGATAGTCTTGATGCATAATAAAGAATTGACTGCCATTGGTATTTGGTCCAGCATTAGCCATGGCGATCGTGCCACGAGTGTATTCACCTGTAAATTTTTCATCGGCAAAACGGTAACCTGGGCCACCCATTCCTGTCCCCTCTGGGTCACCACCTTGGATCATGAAACCATTAATCACTCGGTGAAAGATAGTTTCATCATAAAACTTATCGTTAGCCAAAAAAACAAAGTTATTGACTGTTTGAGGGGTTTGATCGGCATAAAGCTCAATGACAATTACTCCCTCTGAAGTAGTCATTGTTGCTTGATATTTTTTGGTGCTATCAAGTTGCATAGCAGGAGGATTATCATATTGTTTTTTCATTGATTCCTTTGTGATTGGTTTAATACTTGGTACTACAGTTGGGCTTTTGCTGGGAAAAGTCAGAACCTGTTCTTCCAGCGAAGTGGTATTTTTATTATTGTTTTTTTCAATAATTAGGGCAACTACTCCGACCAATAAAAAGGCCAGAACCACTAAAAGTAAGCTTTGTTTTTTCATATTGGGCATAGTATCATCCCTAGGTTTTAAACTGCAAGCTGACTTCTTCAATTAAGGTTTTTCACTCCACCCCCTTTCACCCCGAGGGTAAGTGTCTCATATTAATCTGACAAATATATTTATAGTTATCAAACAATATCAAAACATATCATAAAACAAGATTGATATATCAATTTTTTTCTCAAGAAAAGCTAATTAGCAATAAAATGAAGTGACTGCTAAAGTCTTGTAATATTCTTGGATAGTCCAACCTTGAAGTTTTGCTAAAAAGTCTGCATAGTGTGATACACATCATGTCAGAAGTTCAACAGTTCTCTACACCAATGATGCAACAGTACTTGGAGATAAAAAAAGCTTATCCAGATTGTTTTTTATTTTATCGACTAGGAGATTTTTACGAACTGTTTTTAGAAGACGCTTTAACTGGAGCCAAGTTACTCGGAATTACCTTAACCAAAAGGCCAAGAGGTAAAGATGGAGAGATCCCAATGGCTGGGGTGCCCTACCATTCAGCAGAAAGTTATATTGCTAAATTAATTAAGGCTGGTCACAAGGTAGCAATTTGTGAACAGATTTCTGAACCAGATAATAAGGGCATTGTGGAACGAGCTGTGATTAGGATTATTACTCCAGGAACAGTAGTAAATGAACAAGCACTGAGTGCTAAGAAAAATAACTTTATATTGAGTTTGGCTATTGATAACAAAGCTGTGGGTTTAGTTTTTGTGGACTTGTCGACAGGTGAAATTTTTGGGAGCAACCATTATTTAAAAGGAAATGACTTTGCTAATTTGTTACAAAAAGAATTAACCAAGTATCAACCGAGTGAGTGTATTTTAGCTGAGGTTGATTACCATAACTACTCATTATTAAAGATTTTAAAACAGCAAGTAGGGTTAAATATTTATCCTTTTAGGCAATGGGATGAGTATACAGATGAAGCTGAGGCAATCATTAGCCGACATTTTCAAGTTGATAATTTAAGAAGTTTTGGTTTACATAGTAAGCCAGCGCTCAAACAAGCTTTGGCTGCTATTTTGGGTTATTTAACTGAAACTCAGTTTAATAAACTACAACATCTAAAGACATTTAATTTACAAAAATCTGATGAATATATTGCTTTAGATTCATCAACCATTAATAACTTAGAGATTTTTGAAACTATTAGGGAAAATAAAAAACAAGGTTCGTTATTAACCGCGATTGATTTAACTGTTTCACCAATGGGTTCCAGGTTATTACGCAATTGGCTTACTCACCCACTTAAGAACAGGGAAAAGATTGAACTTAGGCATGATTCGGTTGATTATTTACTCAATAACAGAGAGCTTAGATTTTTTATTAGAAACGAGTTAAACCAAGTTTTTGATCTAGAAAGAATTATTGCTCGGTTAACGATTGAAGAGCCTCTGCCTGCTTTGGTCATCAATCTTAAACAGTCATTAATTAACATTTTGGCGATTAGAGAAATTTTGGCGAGTCAACAAAAGCAGCTACCCAAACTACTCAGTAAATTTGAGCAACAAATCGATAATCAATTGCTCAAAGTAGTTGAGTTGATTGAGCAGTTTGTGGCAGATGATGCTAGTGGTCTTCCTGGTGAAGGAAAAGTAATCAAAGTTGGAGTGAGTGCAGAGTTAGATCAGCTCAGAGTTTTGTCTATGGGTGGTAAAGATTGGTTAACTGAGTATGAAGAAACCTTGAAAAAACAAACACAAATCACCACTCTTAAGGTTAGATCAAACAAAGTTTTTGGTTACTACATTGAGGTCAGTAAATCATTTGTGAGCAAAGTTCCGGCGGAATTTGAACGTAAACAAACTTTAGTTAATGCCGAGAGATTTGTTACTAAAGCTTTGAAAGTTTACGAAGAAAAAGTCTTAACGGCTGAAGAACAGATTGAAGTTTTGGAAAAACAACTTTTTAAAAATTTTGTTAATCAGGTCTTGGAATATACTAAGTTGATTCAACAAGCAGCTACCACTTTGGCTAATCTAGATTGTTTAACTAGTTTTGCTCAATTAGCAGAGACAAGAAACTATGTTAAACCAAAAATGGTTAAGACTGGTAAAACAGCAATTGTTCAAGGCAGACATCCCGTTCTTGAGCAACTATTGGTCAAAAAACAGTTTGTGCCCAATGATACTTTATTGGGAGTGCCAGCTAGAAACATGTTACTGGTGACTGGGCCAAACATGGCTGGAAAATCTGTTTATATGAGGCAAATAGCTTTAATTGTGTTGTTGGCTCATTTGGGCAGTTTTGTGCCAGCTGAGAAGGCCGAAATCAACTTAATTGATAGCTTGTTTGTGAGAAGTGGTGCGGCCGATGTTATTTCAGAGGGGTTATCAACTTTTATGGTAGAGATGGTTGAAGTGGCTTATATTTTGCGGCACTCTACAGCTAAGAGTTTGATTATTATGGATGAAGTTGGCCGTGGTACTAGTACTTATGATGGAATTAGTTTGGCTTGGGCGGTGGCTGAAGCATTAAGTAAGTGCCGACAGTGTCCTACTACTCTCTTTGCTACTCATTACCATGAGTTACAACAGTTAGAAAGTAAGTACCCAGATAAAATCAGTAATATTCACATGTTGGTGGATGAAGCTGATGATCAACCTAAGTTTTTACATACAGTCGCTGAAGGGGCCGCTCCCCATAGTTTTGGAGTAGCAGTAGCGAGGTTGGCTGGGGTGCCTGAAGAAGTTTGTCAGCGAGCTGAAGAAATTCTTTTTTCTTTTGAAGCTAATAGGAGTCAAGTAGAGACTAACTTTAAGTTTAATAAACCAACTAAAGATAAAAATTTACTGAAGCTTGAGAAGTTTCTAGCTGCAATAGAGATTGAGCAACTTACTCCCCTACAAGCTCAAACAAAGTTGGCAGCATTAATAACTAAATTTAAGAAAAATGGTAACTAAAATTAAAAAACTACCAGTTGAAGTGGTAAGCAAAATCGCTGCTGGAGAAGTAATCGATCGACCCGATTCAGTCGTTAAAGAGTTAGTGGAAAACTCTTTGGATGCGGGAGCAACTAAAATCGAGATTTACTTGGACAAAGGTGGGTTAAAAAGAATCGAGGTTCGTGACAATGGGTGTGGAATGAATGCTACTGATTTAAGAAACAGTTTTCTAGCTCATACTACTAGTAAGATCAGCAATTTAGAAGACTTAGAGACTTTGACTAGTTTTGGTTTTAGAGGAGAAGCTTTGGCGAGTATGGTAGCAGTAGCCAAAGTTACCTTGGAAAGCCGGATAAAAACTGAAAAAATAGGTCATAGGTTGGTGATCCAGAATGGCCAAATAACTGAAGATGAAAAATTTGGGATGCCGATTGGCACTAGAGTTGTAGTTGAAAGTTTATTTAGTGGTTTACCAGCTAGAAAAAAATTTATTAATAAAGTTCAAAGAGAATTAGCTTATATTCTGAAAAAAATGACTAATTTTGCTTTGGTTAATCATACTGTCCAATTTGTTGTCTATCATGACCAAAGGAAACTATTTGAAGTTTTATCCCAGCCAAGTTTTGCAGACAGAGTGAGTGAGGTTTTTGGTCAAGAATTTGTTGACCAAAGCTTGACTTATAAAGTTGACTTAGCTAATGAACTAAAAATCAGTGGTTTAGTTGGGAAACCTCAATTATCACTACGAAGCCCTAGCAAACAATACTTATTTATTAATGGCAGAATGGTGCGACACAGAAAGATTGCCAAAGTTATTCGAGAAGCCTATGGCTCATTATTAGAACCAAAGGCTTATCCTGTTTTTATTATATTTATTAATTTACCAGCTCATTTTTTTGACAGTAATATTCACCCAAGGAAAGAAGAGGTTTTAATCTTTAAAGAAGATGAGTTAATTACAGCGTTGTTTGAACACTTACAAGCATTTTTATTGGCCAAAGACTTAACTTATGTTTTGAATTCACAACAAGTAACTGCAACATATCTGTTAAGAGATAGAGCGACTACCGACCATCTGAAAGAAAACTTACAACCAGGTTGGCAAATCAATAACAATCAACAAGAGTTGGGTCCGGTTCTACAATTTCAAAATACTTATTTATTTTTTGAACTTCATGGCGAGTTAATGGTTGTAGATCAACATGCGGCTCATGAAATGATTCTTTACCAAGAATTTTCTGAGCAATTGAAAAAAAATAAGCTACTTTTAGAAAAAAAAGTTAAAATTAATAAAAAAATAAATTTAAATCCAGAAAATCTTTATCTTTTTGTAAAAAATAAAACTATTTTTAAAAATTTAGGTTTTATTTTTTTAATTAATGACAAACAAATTATTATTAAAGAAATCCCGGTTATTTTTGAAGGTTTAACTATAGACCGAGTGATCAACGATTTTTTGGTTGATCTTGCTACCTATGGCAAGATTGTCAAACCTGATTTATTAACCAATCGAGCCTTGAGTTTTTTGGCTTGTCGAAGTGCAATCAAAGCGGGTGACTACTTATCACCTGTGGAGCGACAACAACTAGTTAAAAAAATTATTCAAAAAAATACCCTCTATACTTGTCCTCACGGCAGACCTCTGAAAATAAAAATCTCCAAACAAGAGTTAGAAAAAATGTTTTTTAGAAAAAAATAATCTGCATGGTTTTTATCCTTATTTGCGACTAAATTCTCATGAACATCCCCAAGTATTGGAGAAACAGAGAGCAGTATTTACGTTTGGCTGGTATAGAAAAAGTCGATCAAGCTCATGGTATTGGTTTAGCTCACATGAGGTCTTCAGCAGAAGTGATTGAACAGGTTAAAAAACTGAGGGCTATGATGGAAGAACAAGCTATTAAAGATAAAGAAGCTTTGGCTTTAGTAAGAAAAAAAATAGATCAGTAATTTTTTTAAATAAACGTTAAAGCAATGCCTTTTTTGTTGGCTCTACCAGTACGACCGATACGATGGATATAGTCCTCGTAAGTACCTGGCAAGTCGTAATTAATCACATGAGTAACATTATCAATATCCAATCCACGAGCGACTACATCAGTAGCAATTAAGGCTTGTAATTGGTTGGCTCTAAACTGTTGTAAAGCTTTTTGTCTTTGACCTTGTGATTTATTACCATGAATAGCATTGACCTTGAGACCTTTTCTTTGTAGGTCCCTAGAGAGTTTCTCGGCTCCCCTCTTGGTTCGGCCAAAAACCAAGACTTTTTCATAAGATTCATTGATTAAAAATTCGTGAAGCATTTCTAATTTAGATCTACCCTGAATTTTGACGATTTTTTGTTCAATGTTGCCAGAATTTTGTTTAGTTTTAATAGAGATATGAACAGGATCTGTTAAAAATCCTCGCATAATTTCTTCTACTCTGGTTGACATGGTGGCAGAAAAAAACAGTGATTGTCTGTTTTCTGCTAACGATTCAATAATCAGTTTAACTTCTTTGACAAAGCCCATATCAAGCATTCTATCGACCTCATCCAAAACAATATTGTTAAATTCTTCAAATCTAATTTTTCTTTTTTGATTAAGATCTTTTAATCTACCTGGAGTGCCAATCACAAAGTGTTGACCTCTTTTTAGGGAGTTAATTTGACTATTAATATTGGAACCACCAATACACAGGGTGGAATAAATATTAAGTTTATAGGAAAAAGATGCTAATTCGTCTCTGACTTGAACAGCTAACTCTCTGGTCGGGACAATAATTAACACTTTTTCTGTAGGATTCATGACAACTTTGTTTAATAACGGAATCAAAAAAGCAGCAGTTTTACCGGTACCAGTATTAGCAATACCCACTACGTCTTTTCCTTCTAAAATATGAGGGATAACCTGATCTTGAATTGGAGTTGGAGTAGTATATTTTTTGAAACTAATGTTATTTTTTAACTCATCAACGATTTTAAAATCACTAAATTGGTTGGTAGCTTCATAGGTTTCTTCTGTTTGTGGTTTGTAGTTAGTAGTTTTTGATTTAGCAATTACTGAACTAGGATCAAAGATGGATTGTTTCATTCCACTTCTTCTATTATTACCTCTGCCACCGAAACCACCAGAGAAACCTCTGTTGCCATTTTGAGAACGACGACCATAGCTTCCACCATTGTGGTTACTAAAACTAGAAGATGAGCGTTTATTAAATTGACGCATAATATATTTCTTTCTTTAACTATTTATTAGGTTAAAGACAAGAAACAAATGTAATTAAGGGAAAAAAATTCTTCTTAAAGCCAATTGCAAGCTTAACCTGATTGATTGCATTAAAGAACAATCAATGAAAAAGCAGTTTAACACCTTTAATAGACAATGTCAAATTATAGGATAATTTGCTGCCCGACTAGGATTTACGACTTCGCTCGTTTTACTCGCTTCGCATACATTACCCAGGTCTACTTCGTAGACTTGGCGGTCGAACAATTGTTGAATCTAGTTTTTGGACATAATATTAAAAAAACATCCAGTTGGATGTTTTCTTAATATTGATGCCCGACTAGGATTCGAACCTAGATTGAAGGCTTCAAAGGCCTCTGTCCTGCCATTAGACGATCGGGCAATAGCAGAATGTGGTAATTCTACTCTGAGATGTTAATTTTCTCAAGGTTTTCTTAGAATTTGGTAAAAATTAAGATTTCCTGATTTGCCGTCAGCGGTATATTCTTTTTCTAGCTCTAAGGTGGTTTCAGCAATTAATTTTTTAATCTCTTCATCATTAGTGTAATGACAATAACGATAAGCAGTCACTCCTCTCTGCCAGTCAAGAATAAAGTCATTTTCTTCTAATTCATCAGGATCAATTTTTGCCAAAGTTGGATGAATTTGTTTTTTTTCAAATCTCTTTTCATTTAAAAATCTCCAGGCTGTAAAAACAAAAACACCATCACTGGTGAGATGATCAGCAATAGTATTAATGAGTTTTTTCCTTAATTTAAATGATGGGATATGATGTAAGACGCCAAACAGGGTAATGACTTGGTATTTTTTTTGCGGAATTAATTCATCTAAGTTATCTTTTGTTAGGGCATCGATGACATCTAAATTAAATAGCTCTTTTTCAAATTTACAAGCTGCTAATCTTTTTTGCGCAAATTCTAAAAGTTCTTGGCTGTTGTCGGCTCCGTGGTAAATAAAATTTTTATGAATTTTTTCTTTATACAAAAATTCACCAAATCTGCCATTACCACAGCCGAGATCCAAAACTTTTAATTGAGGATGATTTTTACCAATTGCCTTGAGCGGTTCTAGTAATTCTTTCCAACCTTGCCAATAAAAACTTCTAGTTTTGCTGAATTCTTCGGCAGTAACTCTATAGAATTGCTTATTTAGTTTATTAAGCTGAGTAATAGTTGCTTGTTTCATTGGTATAATACTTTCTCTGATGAAAAAACGTTTTGATTATACCGATCATCTGGACCAAGTGGTAGCTGTATTGAAAGAGATTGAGCGGCTATCGGTTTTGAGTAGTAAAAAATTGGCCCAACTTACTAAAAAATATCCATTGAAAAATGGCTCTATACTGTCAAAGACTCATCTAATAGAAGCTTATCGTGGTTTAGCTGGTCAACATGGTTTAGCTGCTTTTGATCAACAAATTGTCAGAAAAATCATGATGAAACCAGTAAGGACTCTTTCTGGTGTTGCCCCAATTACAGTTTTGACCAAACCATTTCCTTGTCCTGGCAAATGTATTTTTTGTCCTAGCGATATTAGAATGCCTAAAAGTTATTTAAGTGACGAACCAGGAGCTCAGCGGGCAGAACGAAACTACTTTGATCCTTATTTACAAACTTATAATCGGTTGGATGCCTTGTGGTCGATGGGCCACTCTGTAGATAAAGCAGAATTAATTATTTTGGGTGGGACATGGTCCTACTATCCAGAGTCATATCAAATTTGGTTTATTAAAGAATGTTTTCGCGCTTTGAATGATTTTGGCCATCGTGATGATCGGGAAAAAATTAGACAAGAATACAAAAAAATTCAGCAACAATTAGAACAAAATAGTTATCTAGTCTTAAGTGATGATCCAAAAACTAATAAAGACAGGTTCGCTGCGGTTCAATTTAATAGTGGTAATTTAACCAAAAAATATAACCAAACTGTTTCTGAAGTTTATGTGGCTCCAGAAAGAAAACTTGGTTTAGATAAACTTCAAGCAGCGACTTGGGATGAATTGTTTGTTGAGCATCAAAAAAATGAAACAGCAGAAATTAGAAATGTTGGTTTAGTGGTTGAGACTAGGCCAGACAATATTTCTGAACAAGAAGTAATTAGGATTAGAAAATTGGGTTGTACTAAAACCCAGATTGGGGTGCAAAGTACCAATGATGATGTTTTGGAGAAAAACCATCGTGGTCATGATGTCGCTGCTAGTAAACGAGCTTTCAAGTTACTTAGACAAGCTGGATTTAAGATTCATGCTCACTGGATGGCTAATCTTTATGGTTCTGGCCATGATCAAGATCAACAAGATTTTGATCAACTATTCAAAAGTCCAGCTTTCAATCCTGATGAATTGAAAGTTTATCCTTGTTCGTTAATTGATAGTGCGGAACTGATGAGTTATTACAAACAAGGGTTATGGAAACCCTATTCTCACCAAGAGCTATTAGCAGTTTTAGAACATGTTTTGCAAACTACTCCACCCTATTGTCGATTAACTAGAATTATCAGAGATATTCCATCACAAGATATTGTTGTTGGTAATAAAAAAACTAATTTTAGACAGATTGCTGAACAAACTATTGAAAAAAAAGGAATTATTTCTCATGATATTAGAGCTAGAGAAATTAGAGGCCAGAATTTTGATCCATTGGCAGCCAAACTCAAAATCGAAAAATATCAAACAGCTATTAGTGGTGAAGAATTTTTACAATATGTGGTAGATACAGCAGATGGTGAGAAATTATTAGCTTTCTTAAGATTGAGTTTTCCCAAAGAAAACTTTATTGCTGAACTTAGTGAAAGTGCGATCATCCGTGAAATTCATGTTTACGGTCGGGCTTTAAAAATTGGTAGCAAAAGTAAAATTGCTGCCCAACATTTTGGTTTTGGCACCAAGTTAATCAATGAGGCCAGGCGAAGAGCTAAAAATAATGGTTACAAAAAACTAGCAGTTATTTCAGCGATTGGGACTCGTGGTTATTATCGTAAAAAAGGATTTAGTGACGGTGAACTATATCAATATATGAAGTTAGTTTAAGCTTTTTCTTCATTCATCCCAAATCTATCTCTAGTAAATTTGAGTTTCTTTTTCATTACTTGTTCAACGTCAATATCTAATTCATTAGCTAGTAAAATTAAGGAAGCTAATACATCGGCAAATTCATCTTCCATGTTTTCGCGGCTAAAATTAGCAATTTTAGTATCACGAGCTAAGTTCATACTGGTTAAAATTTCATCAGCCAGTTCACCCAGCTCTTCCACAATCTTCATTGTTCTGGCAAAAATTTGTTGGTTTTTGTCTTTTAGAGGCCAACGAGTATTTAAAAAATTGCCTACTTCTTGATAGTCTTGAACTAGTTGTTTAATAGTTAAATCTTGGTTTGTCATTAGGTTTCTATTTTAACACACTTGAGAATAACCAGTTCCAACAGAATTATATCGGTGAAAAAAATGAGGTTGTTGCTCATAGTTGAAAAGATATTGTTGCTGGTTAATAAATATTTCTGATGATAAAAATTTAGTTCTTTTTTTTAATTGATGATTAACTAATTCACAACTTGGAGAGCATAAGTTACAACTTCTGCAGTTAAAGTCACGAGTGGTTTTTTGACCAAAAAAGTTTAAGATTTTTTGGTGGTGACAATGATTATTATTTACAAAGTTTTTCATTATTTTTAGATTTGTTTTATTTTTACTCAAATTTAAATTAATTTCAAAATCATGCTGATGAACTAATAATTCACAACAAGCTAATTTTCCATTTCTGCCAGCTCTACCGATTTCTTGAACATAGTTTTCTAATTGATCTGGAACCTGATAATGAATTACATAGTTAAGATCATCTTTATCAACACCCAAACCAAAAGCATTAGTAGTAACCAATATTTTTAATTTTTTATTTAAAAACTTTTCTAAAATTAATGTCTTATTTTTTTTAGTTCTACCAGCATGAAAGTAATCAATTTCTAATTGATTGTAAAAATCCATTTTTTTTAAAGCTTGGAAAATCATGGCTGTTTCTTTTCTGGTAATACAATAAATCAAACCATTTAGATTTTTGTATTTGTGAAAAATTAAATAACATAGATATAAAAATTTTTGTGATCTTAAAAAAAATTGTTGATGAATAATAAATAAATTTTTTCTAAAAAAATCTCCAGTAAAAATATTTTTCCGCTTAATTTTAAAATTAACAATTAAATCATGGGTAACTTTTTTTGAAGCAGTTGCGGTAAACAAGGCAATAGCTGGTGTTGGTTTGAGTTGAGAAATATAGTTGGGTAGTTGTTTATAAATGGGTCTAAAATCATTGCCCCAGATAGAAAAACAATGAGCTTCATCAAGAGCAATGAGTGAGGGCGGATTTTTTTTGAAAATTGTTGTTTGGTTGCTTAATAGCAATTTTTCTGGAGATAAATAGATAAACTTGTAATGTTTTTTTTCAAATAGGTTTAAAAATATGGTTTGATTAAGTGTTTGGTTGCTATGTAAAGCAATAGCTGAGATGTTTTTTTGGCGAAGGTGAAAAACCTGGTCATCCATCAAAGCAATTAAGGGTGAAATAACTAAGGTGTAACCAGTTTTGATTAATCCAGGAATTTGGTAACAAATTGATTTGCCATAACCAGTCGGCAGTAAGGCTAAAGTAGTTTCATTTTTAATGATACTTTTGATGATTTTTTCTTGAGGATCTCTAAAACTAGTAATTCCCAACTTGATTTGAGCTTGTTTGATGGTCATGTTGGTAAATAATCTAACAGTCTTTTCTTGCAAGAATTGGTATCTTAATGGATAATTACTCTCTATGAATAAATTCTCAGAAACTATTGCTAAGTATCGAAAATGGGTAATGGCCTTAGCCATTATTGGTATTGGTTTAGCTGCATTTCTTTATTATGAGTATGCTACCCAGAATTCTTATGGCGTTTGTAATATTAATGATGTTTTCAACTGCAAACCAATTACTGAAGGAGTATTAGCAACTTTTTGGGGTATTCCAGTCTCGATTATTGGTGGGGTTGGTTATACTGTAATTCTTCTAACCGCTTTCCTAAAAAAATTTAAATGGTCTTTTTATATGACTGTTTTTGGAATGTTGTTTTGTTTGAGATTAACATTTTTGGAAATTTTTGTTGAACAAGTCATTTGTCTGGTTTGTATGGCTTGCCAAACCATTATGCTGATTGAACTTATTCTTACTTATCAGTTAGCTTATCCAGAAAAAGTGGGTCTAACTTCTTCCCAAGAATCAAAAACTAAGTGATATAATCTAACTCTCACTCGGAGAGTAGCTCAGATGGCTAGAGTGCGCGCTTTGGGAGCGTGAGGCCGCAGGTTCGAGTCCTGTCTCTCCGACCATATAGGACAGATTGGTTTTTTAGCAACTCATCAAATGGTGATTTGAGTTGATAATTCAGTACTTTTTCATCATCAACACAGAAGTTCAAAAAGATAAAACGACAAACAGTATCTTTGATTATTTCGTCACCATTTCTGACGATAGCACCAGCGTTTTTTGATAAGTTCAAAAACTGTTCCAGCGTCAGGCGATCTTCATCAGGGTTACCAAGCTTTGCTTTTGTTTTCTCAATACTACTTTCCAGGCTAACAATCTCTGATTTGAGCTGTTCCATTCTTTCAATGTTGATTTTGTAGATGTCTTCATTGTTTTGGTAGTGGATAACTGCCAGCCCTATCCGCTTATGTTCATTGCGCGCTAACTTGAGTGAAGCTTCCAAACTATGAACTTGAGTCACAATCTCTGTGCGTTTTTGGTCAGTGAGCTTGGCCATGTTTTTGTAATAACTGTTGTATTCCTTTTCTGTCAGGTTCAAGCCATTTTCCAAGAAGTCATAAATGAAGTTGAAAATAACTTTTGCACGGATTGCCTGCGCCTTTCTTTCACAGTCTTTGGTTATGCAGCGATAGTAAAGATACTTTTTCCCTGTACTGCTCTTTGAAGCACCTGCGTACATGGTTGCACCACAATAAGCGCATTTGACCATCTGTTTCAGAGGCAGAAAAATACCAGCCCTGGACTTGAAAGGCTTACCATTTCTTTTGCCCATCTGCTGAATGGTTTGGTAAGTTGACTCTGTTGTGGCTGGTTGAAAATTGTAAAGTTGGCGAAGATCAATAGGATTGCCAGCTTGGATCAGAATTCCATAGTAAAACGGATCCTTGAACATGTTGCTCAATTTTTGTTTGGTGATGTAAAGCTTACGGTTGTTTGACTGTACAACCCTATGAAAATCATGTTGGTTCAAGAATTCAACAATACTCTCAATAGAATCACCGTTATTTCTTTTATCCCAGGCAACACGAATAAGATCAAAGTTTTTACTATCTGGTTGGTAATAGCCATCCTCATCTCTGATGTAGCCATACTTGGGAATAGGTGATTTTCCCTCAAGGAATTTATTCCTAACACCACGGCTCACGTTTTGAGAAAGATTATCAGAGTATTGCTTGGACAGAACAAACGCCATGCCAAGCAGCATTTTTCCGTTTGCATCCTTGGTGAAGTGGTGAGTTACAAACTTGAGATCTTTGATTCGCCCTTGATCAATCATGTCTATGATGTGGCCACCCTCAAGCATGTTACGAGCTAGTCTGTCGGGATTCCAGGCAATGATGCCATCATATCTACCATCAGCCAAATCACGAAGCATCTGCGTAAAAATAGGTCGTTGGTTGGGAAGTTTGGCTGACTTTTTTTCTTGAAGTGCTGGATTGGTAACAATTCTCAAGCCAAGCCGAACAGCCATTTCACGGCATTCTTTGATTTGATCTTCTATTGACCGTACTTGGCGACTGTCATCATCTGTTGATTTGCGAACATACAAGGCGTACTTCAATTTTGTGAAATCAATTTCTTCAGTAAAGTTGGTATAGCTTGGTAGAGTGCTCATTTATTGCTAGAACTTTCCGCGAGAATTCTGCTTTTGAAAGCTTCCATATCCAACATAATTTGTTCAGCTGCGTCAGTAGCTGTATCTTTTGTTGCAGGGTCAATCGTTATACCTGATCTATTCAAGATGTCTTGCGCTGCCTTGAGCGCCAACCCAGGATTTTTGTCAGCGTTGTTCAAGATTGAAACCATAACTTCAAATGCTTTGACTGTCTGATTCTTGAGCATCAGCTGCAAATCTTGCGTAGTTTGCTCAATTGTTTCGTTAGCCCATGATTCGTACGATGCCCGCCACCTACCTTGCTTTGAGAAATACTTGCGAAGTGAAAAGACACTGTAATTGGTGGCCCTGGCAATTTCTTCATAGGTGGCACCATTCATCTTCATTTGGAAACAAGTGAGCATTTTTTGAGTTGTGAACTTCATATGAGTGTACTTTTGTGTACTATATTGTAATTATACGCATCAAAAAGCCCATCTGTGAGGATGGGCTGATGAAATCAAAAGAATTTACTTTTGACTGGTCAATTCTTTGTAATACCAGTCTTTGTAGGGGAAGTCATCGTACGCACCGGTACTGAATTCCATGTAACCAATAAAATGGTCAGCAACGTATATATAGTTTTCTTTTTTCCAGGCATCAAGTTGACTTGGTTCAGCTTGTCTTGAGATGAGTTGATCGTACTGATCTTGCAATTCAAACGCTTTTTTATCGTCATAGAGGTTGATATTGCATTGTTTCTTGCATGTTCTCTTCACCTCATTAGCAATAGATTCTGGGTTAGAGGCATCCGTTGCAATCAAAACACTGATGTTTTCTACCGTCCCAACATCTTTTCTGGCTAGTTCTTGGTAGTCAGCTGTGTCGGCTTTGATTTCTTCTTTAGCGGCATTTCTACCCGCTTCAAAAGCGTCACGCGCCGTTGATCCTGTTCCGTCTTTGTTACCAAAAACAGCAGCTAAAACTATTAGCACAACGATGGCGATGCCCGCACATTTGAGAAGTTTCTTCATATGTTCCTTATATCTATGTTTACTGCGTATTTTACTCAAATTTGATGAAAAAGTCTATGTCTACTGCGTTTCCATCCGCTGCGGATAGAGAAACAATACATAATAATGATGACCAAAGAACAATTTGCTATTGAAGTCGGTAAGAAAATACGTAAACACCGTAAAGAGGTTGATATTTCTCAAGAGAAACTGGCACACGAGTGTGGCTTTTACCGCACATATGTCGGTCATCTGGAAAATGGACGCTATTCACCCACAGCGTATGTGCTTTGGAAAATAGCGAAAGCCCTCAAAATTCCTGTGGAAAAATTTTATCCGTAAATTCACATCCCATTCCTATAACTGGTCAACAAAATTGACCGCTTCAGTGGTATAATCCGGCCAATGGCTCACCAAGTTCGTGAAGCGTCAAAGCGCTGAAATCTGGACAACAGATATTCAAGCTCACTTTGGCCACAGCACGATCAGCAGCTTTATAAACAATCGGCTGTCAGACGGTAGAAACCATGGGGAACAGCCAACCGGCTTTGAAAGAAGCAGGAAGGAAAGCATGAGCCAGGCTAAAACGTTGGGAACAACGAAACGCAAAAGTCCGCGAAAAGCGGCCTGTAACATACAGGTGAGACTTTTGGTACAATTGTCTGCGGTGATTGCGATTAGCACTACAACGCTATTCGGTGCAGCAGTCAACTTGGACACCAAGTTCGTGAAGCGTCAAAGCGCTGAAATCTGGACAACAGATATTCAAGCTCACTTTGGCCACAGCACGATCAGCAGCTTTATAAACAATCGGCTGCAATCCTCAACCTTGCGCCCCGTCTAGCCCCAGAACCGTGAGGAAGAAACAGAGAGTGAGCGCATCATTATTGAGTACCATATCAAGTAAGAAATGCTTGTCACGAGCTTGGGATGTTGTCAAAAAAAGACGTGATGTAGCAGCTGGTATTGATGGTGTAACAGTTGATGAATTTGAGGCTTCACTTTCAAGCCATCTCAAAACAATCTCAAAAGAATTGAACGAACAAAGGTACGCTTTCCAAGCAGCAAGAAAAAGAGCAATTCCCAAGGATTCCACTGGCGCAACCCGTGATATTCATGTTTTTACTGTTCGTGACAAAATTGTTCAACAAGCAATCCAAGCTACCCTACTTGCCAAGAAGAAAGAAGAATCTCTATTTCCTGAAGTCTACAATGACATTGCAATAGCCTACATACCGCGGCTCAATGGTGTAGCTGAAGCAGTAAAAAAAGCAAAAACACATTATGCTGACGGATACATCTTTCTAACAAATTTGGACATTCAAGATTTTTTTGACAACATTCCTGGCAGATTACTGTTTGAAAAGATTACGAAAAGATTGCCAGATGACTCAATAAACTGGCTTATTGATGCCACAATAAAACAAAAGATTTACAAGATATCTAGCGATGTAGACAAGGTCTTGCAAGGATCAGTGCTTGCGCCTCTATATTCCAACATTTACTTATCAGAATTTGATTTTTTCCTCATAAAAAATGGCATCCGTGCAGTGCGTTACGCGGATGACTTGGCGTTATTCTCAAAAAATGAAGATGATGCCGTAAAACATAGGCAAACCGTCAGAGAAGCTTTGAAAACGCTAGCTAGTATGGAATTTTATCCAGATGATCATCACAAAAAGGCACCCAAAATTAGGTGCATGAATGACTTTGCCGACTTTCTTGGTATAAGGTTTTCCAAAGGACCCCGTGATGTCACCGTTGGTCCATCACCAGAGAAGATTGATGAAGAAAAGCAAAAAATCACTGACGCTTTTCGTTCAGAAGAACTTGTAACGTTTGTTCATAAAATAAACAGATCAAACAGAAGCATAAATAGTTGGTGTCAGCATTACTACACTGCTGGGGCACACCAATCGCCAATGCATTCTGCAATAAAAGAAATTACTGATCATTATTCAAGACTTTGCATCCAATTCTTGCGTGATATTGCCATTTTGAGCCCAAGAGATTCTTTGACCAGAGAACAACTCAATCTTTTGGGCGTACTTGGCGCCAACGCAGTAAAGAGGAAAAGATGACAATACATGAAGCCTTTTCATTATTGAAGAATAATCTTGAGTTGAAACCAACCTTGGATCAGATAATTCAAACGCGGCACAAGGCAGTTAGAGGTGTCATAGAAAATAGTCAGCTTACTATTCAGGATACCAAGCTAATCGGATCACACCAACGACAAACGAGAATCCATCCCACAGGGGAAACTATTGATATTGATATTTTGGTTGTGCTTGGTCAGTTTGATAGATGGGTGCCGACTGGCGGCATCACACCGAACACAGCTTTGCAGAACGTTCATTTTGTTACATCTGAAAGTGAGCGGTATCAACAAATGCACCCCGAAGTTGATAGTCCGACAGTCACATTGTCATCTGTTACAAATGTCCATGTTGAAATTGTTCCTGCCTACATTGACAACATTGGTATCAGTCCCAGTGGTTTACCTCACGCACCAGTTGGTCGCGCATACTGGATACCAAACCCCGATGGCAGCGGCACTTGGAAGTTAGCTGACTATGATCATGATGCCTCTCAAATTACTGTACAGAATCAGACGTGCGATGGAATGGTTATACCCACAATAAAAAAGCTGAAAGCCATAAAAAGAATTTATTTCCCAGAATTGGCATCTTATTTACTTGAAGCTCTTGTCTTGAGAACAATTCCACCAGCAATACAGGTGAGAAAAATTGTTGGCCTTCCCAACTCATATCCAGCATTGATTCATGATTTCTTTGTGGATGCACAACCAATGCTTGATCAACACATATTTTTTCCTGGTAGCCTCACGCCTGCTACAAAACTTGACCCTCTAACTGTGTTCAATCTCAAGCAAACATTTCAAACCATAGCCGATTACACCAACACCCTGATAAAATTAGGGGATACGCCAGCAGCCCATCAAGGTTGGAAAAAATTATTTGGTCACCCGTACCCGCAGGTCTAACTATGAAAAAATTCAAAGACAGCTTATTGCAACAGTGCGAGGTAATTCGGCAAAACAGTATGTATACCGCCGAAGCCCACCACATCATTGCATCAGATAAAAGTAAGTGGTCTTTTTGGCTGGAAGTTGTACCATCAATTGCTAGCGCTGTTGCAATCTCTGTTCTGGTAGTCGGTGAACAAGTCCCAGGATGGGTAGGCTATGTTGCTATCGCCACCGCTGCTGTATCAGCCGTAAATAGTGTCCTTGATCCGAAATCTGCATACTACACCCATTTGAATGCTGCAAAACTTTTTACGCTACTGAAGAATGAAGCACAATCTCTCAAAGATACCTTCAGCGCCGAAATGACAGAGCAAGAATTACACTTGGCCGTTGAAAAACTTCAATCCAAATATGATGCGGTTGTCATAGCTACCCCACCGACTGATGATAAATCGTTTGAGAAAGCCCAAAAAAGAATAAAACAGGGTGTTCACAACCCTGACTGAACCCCATAGTAAGTTCAAGTTACATCTTCTTGATATTCTTACCATCAAGTTCCAACTCAATTCTGCCACCCTTGCCATCACTGATACTTGAGGCATTTAGCTCTGCTTCCTTCGGATTGATCTTGGCACTGCTCAAGACATTCATCAATGAAACCACGGGGCTTGAGTCGTCATCTTCATCAATAGAGAGTGAACGAATGCGTGGAACTTTTGTAGGTTGGACTGGTTTACGAGAATCAGAACTCATAAGCCCTATTATACTGCGCGTTTCTTCTTGACTTGAAAGTCAGAATTGAAGGATCAAAGCTATTTACATCCCAGTTATTGAGAATGGAATCAGTCAGTGGTATAAGTAGTTCAAGTTTTGTCTCGGATTCCCGACAAAACATAAAACTGGCTAGGCCAGTTTTTTTGTTTGTCGGAGAAATTAAGGCAAAAAAGCTTAGGTTCGCTCTATCAAGGACATAATGCAACTATTTGGTAAGGTATTTTTACTAAATCTGGACGAATCAATAGCTGTGGATTAAAATACAGACTATCTTATGTGTCGCCGCGGTGGCGGAATTGGTAGACGCGCGAGACTTAAAATCTCGTTCTAGCAATAGAGTGTGGGTTCGATTCCCACCCGCGGCACAAATAAAAAAGAGAGGCGACTCTCTTTTTTTTATTTGAGTCGTTGGTTGTATGAAAAGAAGACTGCACGATAGTCTGTGGTTCACCGCCAAGTCTACAAAGTAGACCTGGGTAATGCAGTGAGCGAAGCGAGTCGATGATTCCCACAATTAGTTTAGACTATTAAAAAATAAAACCTTAGTATAAAGCGTAATAAAATTTACCTCTTTTTTTGTATTTTGGATCATTATCTACTAGATGAAGAGAATATTCATTGGGGTTGACTTCGTGTAAGACTTTTTTTTTCTTTTCTCTAGCTAATAAATCAAGTTGATTGGTTAAAAAATTCCAAATAAATTTTCCCTGTCCTTTTACATCGCCGCTATCAAGATTAGATCTGACCATAAAGAACTGCCCAAGCTCTTTTGACTCTTTTAGAAAGACAGCTATTGTCAAAATAATATTTCCCATCTCTGTTTTCCATAAAAAAGTTTTTACAAAATCATTGCCGTCTACATATTCTCTGGTAGTTGGTGATGATAGGTTGATGTAGTTTATTGGTTTTTCTTTCATAGATTCTATTCTCCAATAATATACAATTCTTCCTCTGCCCTAGTAACACCAGTATAAAGCCATCTCCGCCATTGATTATCGTCCATTTGTTTGAATCTTTCTTCAAATAAAATCACTCTTTTAGCTTGACTACCTTGAGCTTTATGAACTGTTAGCGCATAGCCAAAATCAAATAGATCCAGGCCTCTAATTTTGCTGCGCTTACCTTGAAGATAGTTATTAGTTTTTAATGAACCAAATTGAGGTTTATAGATATCTCCTTTATATTGAATTTCACCCAAGTCTATTTCAGCATAATAGGCATCTTCATCGATTGATTCTAGGTGAGTAATATAACCGGTCATTCCATTGTAAATATTTTTAATGTGATTATTTTTTAAACAAATAACTTTATCTCCAACAATCGGCTCTGGAGTGATATCGAAGAATTTATGTTGACGAATAAAATCATTAATTTTTGCTCTGGTATGATTATAACCAGTGAGAATCATGGTTTCGTCGTTATATTTTTCCAATAGCTCTTGGACTTTTTCTTGTGATAAAGGATCTTGTCGATCGATTTTTTCTACATGATCACTATACTTGCCAATAGCAATTTTACCTTTAGTTCTAGCTTCGATTGATAATTGAATAATTGGGTTATGAGCAGCTTGACGATAAATTTTTTCCAATTTGAGCTCTGGTTTTTCCATTAAATTAAAGTTGCCTTCTACTGGTGGAAGTTGACCATGATCGCCAATAGCAATAATTGGGATATTAAATGACAGTAGGTCCTGCCAAAGTTGGTAATCAACCATAGAAGCTTCGTCAACAATGATTAATTTTACGTCTAATTTGTCTTTTTTTTTCCAGCCAGTGATGTCACTAGCTTGGTTGATGATTGGGGCATAAATTAATGAGTGGATCGTGCCCACATGATCTTGCTTGAACCAGGCTTCTTGTTTTTTCAAAGTATCAGTCAAAACTCTAGCTGCTTTGCCAGTATAACTAACTAGGGCAATTTTAATTTTGGGGTTACTGTTATGAAGTAATTGTCTAATGATGGCAGTGAGAGTAGTTTTACCAGTGCCAGCATAACCACCCAAAGTAATATATGGCTGTCGGTTTTTATTTTTTAACCAGGCAATAATTTTTTCTAAGACTAGTTTTTTTTCGGCGGTTATCTTCATTAAGCTTTAACATCATAGCTTGAAACTATATTTTTTAGTTTAGTGAAAAGTAAGAAAGCTAGAGCAATTCATAAACTTCATAAATATCGCCAGCACCCAGAGTTACAAAAACATCTCCTGGTTTTAATGTTGACTTAAAAAAACTAGCTAAATTTTTAATGTTTTTTAAGTTTTTGGCTTCAATTTGTGGATATTTTTCTTTGATTTTTTGACATAGTAAATCACTCGAGATAGTTGGATCATTTTTTTCTCTAGCTGAAGAGAAAATATCGATCATTACTATTTGTTGGGTATCTGCAAAAGCATTAATAAAATCATTAAATAGTTGCTTAGTCCTAGAGTAAGTGTGTGATTGAAAAGCAAAGACTTTTCTTTTATTGGGATACCAATCATTGATGGCTTTAATAGCAGCTTTGACTTCATTTGGATGGTGAGCATAGTCATCAAAGCACTGAACTCCGTTAATCAAACCTTTGTTTTCAAATCTTCTGGCTGTTGATTTGAAGGCTTTGAGATTATGATTGATTAAGGCTTCAGGCATCAATGGAGTGACTGTAGCAATGGCGGCTAAAGCATTAAGTAAATTAAATTTTCCAGGAATAGTTAATTCCAAATCATAGTTTTGGCCTTGATAACTAAAGCTGCCTTTGGTTAATCCTTCATCAGAGACATAAGAAGTCAAAATAAAATCAGCCTGAGAGTTTTCGCCAAAGGTTACTAGTTTTAATTCTGTTTCTTTGGCTAGTTGTAATAATTCTTGGTCATCAGCATTAACCACTAAATAATCACCAGTCTGTAGAAAAAATTTTTTAAAAACTTGTTTGGTATGAGCAAAATTTCTATAAACATCTGGATGGTCATAACGAAGATTCGTACAAACCGTGACAGCTGGTTTGAGAAAAGAAAATCTAGGAATAATTGGTTGGTTTTTTTGTGGAGCATGCGGATCAATAACATATTCATCTGCCTCAGCCACGCAGTATTGAGAGTTTGTCCAGGCGCCGGTTTTTTTTAAACCAGGGATATTGCCTACTCCGACTGAAAATGATGGATCTTGGCCTATTTTAGTTAAAACCCAAGTGATCATTGCCGAAACAGTTGATTTGCCTCCTACTCCACAGACAGCTAAACCTTGTTTTTGGTTAAATAAAGAAGCAATTGCTTCAGCTTGGGAGAAGGTGGGTAGGCCTTGTGTAATAGCCCATTTAACTTGTGGATTATCAATACCTTGGTGAGCAGCAGTATAAACAACACAGTCGATATCTTTTGGCAGAGGTAGTTCGAAATGATCAATTTTAATAGCTAAGTCTTGAAGTTTTTTTTCGGTTACAAAAGCTTGTTCAACATCGCTTCCTCTCACCAGTTTTCCTGCATCAAGCAACATTTGAGCTAAAGATGTCATGGCAACACCCTTGATTCCCACAAAATAAAAAGAAGAATAATCTAAAATATTCATTTTTTGGTGTTAGCTAGAGCCTTTTCAACAGTGGCCTCTTCGCTCCATGGATACTCAACTTTACCATAACACATACTTTTTTCTGGTCCTTTGCCAAACAGTGCCACAACATCGCCTTTTTTGGCTAGGTTGTTAATAGTAAAATCAATGGCTTTTTCTCGATCCGCAATCGAAATTATCCGGTTGTGGCCAGTTGTTAGTTGTTCTTTCATTTGTCTGATGATTGACCAGACGTCTTCAGTTCTTGGATCTTCAGCTGTGAAGACAGCTAAATCTGAGTGTTCTAGGCCAATTTTTCCCATAGCGGGCCTTTTTTTGACATCTCTAAGACCAGCACAACCATAAACAGAAATTAATTTTCCGGTGATTTTGTGTTTTTTCATGTATTTTTTAATTGCAACCAAAGCATTTTCTAAAGCATTAGGAGTATGAGCAAAGTCAATGACAACAGTTAATGATCTTTTTTTACTTTTAATAAATTGCATCCTACCTTCTACTCCAGGAAAATTTTTAATTCCCTGAGCTATCTCTTCGGCTGTTAAGTTTAATTGTTCAGCAATTTTTGCTACTAATTTGGCGTTGAGTTGGTTATATGAAGCAAGAAATTTATTTTGGATTGCTTCTCTAACTTTTTTAGTTAATTTTTGTTCAACACCATAAGTAACAAGTTGGTTTTTATTGGATAAATATTTTTTAATTTTATTAAAAGAAGCATCATCTTCATTTAAAACTACTACAGGAGCTTTTCTGATTACTTTGGTTTTTGCTTCCAGGTAGTTATCATAGTTTAAGTGGTAGTCCAAATGTTCATGAGTAACATTTGTAATACCAACAATAGCCGGTTTGATTCCCCATAGTCTGTTTTGGTAAGCCCCGTGAGAGGTGAATTCTAGTACTAGATATTCAATCTTGTTTTTGACCATTCTAGCCAAAAACTTTTGTAATTTATCAGCATCTGGAGAAGTTACATGAAAGCCAGTATCTATTTTTTCATCACCGATATAGGCAGCCACAGTAGAAAGAAGAGCTACTCTTTTATTGGCTGTTTTTAATACATGGTAAAGCATGGTTGTTGAAGTGGTTTTACCATCTGTACCTGTGATCGCAATAATTTTTAGTTTTCTGGCTGGGAAGTTATATTTAATCGAAGCTAAGGCACCCTTAATTAACCCAGTTTTAAAAAAGTGGTACCAATACTTTAAATTGTAAATAATTTCTTGCATTGATGGGTTCATTATACCAGGATTTGCCTAGATCTCAGCTCAACTCATTATGTCAGTTTTATTGGTTAGTATCGGTGCTGTGGTTACTAAAAGTTATTCAATGGTTTTTACTGGCCTGACCTCAACTTTGGTTGAAGTTGAGGTTAATGGTACAAGAGGTCAGCCATCACTAGTTTTTATTGGTTTGGCTACCAAAGCTGTTGATGAAGCCAAAGAACGAATTACGTCAGCTTTTGCTTGCTGTGGAGTCGAAGCTAAAAACATGAAAACTGTAGTTAATTTAGCTCCAGCTGAAGTAAAAAAAACCAGTAGTGCTTTGGAATTAGCAATTGCTGTTGGTTTACTTAATTTGTATGGTTTCTCTCTTGAAACTGAGCACACTCTTTTTTTAGGGGAACTATCACTGGATGGCAAAGTTAAGTCAGTACGAGGTTTGTTTTCAATGGTTTTGGCGGCTAAAGAGTTAGGTATTAAGCGAGTATTTTTTCCTCAGGATAATCTTGGTGAAGTTGAAGTAATCAGGGGAATAGATTTAATTCCACTCGAAAGTTTGCAACAGCTTATTAAGGGAAATTGGCAAATTTTTCATGGTCAGGTTAGTTTTAATCGTAGTTATAAACTTGTTAGTAGTGATGGTGACTTTTGTAGCATTGTTGGTCAGTATCAAGCTAAAAAGGCTATGGCAATTGCAGCGGCTGGTAATCACAATCTAATTTTTATTGGTTCTCCAGGTTCTGGAAAAAGTATCTTAGCCAAAACGCTTAGTTATATTCTGCCCCCTTTATCTTTAGCAGAAGCAATTGAAGTAACCAGAATTTATTCAGTTAAAGGTTTTAGTCACCAAGGACTAGTGACTAAACGTCCTTTTAGAGAACCTCATCACTCAAGTTCTTTGGTGGGTATTTTGGGTGGAGGAAAGAGCTTATTGCCTGGAGAAATATCATTAGCTCATCGAGGAGTATTATTTCTCGACGAGTTTTTGGAATATCCCAGACAAGTTATCGAATCATTAAGGCAGCCAATGGAAATGGGAGAAATTACGATTACTAGAGCAATTGGCACGGTTAAATATCCAGCTAAATTTATATTGGTTGTAGCCGCCAATCCATGTCCATGTGGATTGTATTACCAAGATGACAATCTTTGTGTTTGTGGTGAAAAAGAAAGGCTACGTTATCAACAGAAACTTTCTGGTCCAATTCTAGATAGAATAGATTTACAAGTCAAAGTTAGTAGCCTAACAGCTAATAAGTTTTTAAATACTTCTACTAAAGATGATAAAAAACTATTTTTTGAATTAAAGAAAAAAGTGGTTTTTGCTAGAAAAAAGCAAGTTAATCGGCAAGGAACCGAGAATCATTTTTTACAACTTAGTGATTTAAAAAAATTTGGCCAGATTAATCAGTCAAGTTGGCAATTAGTAACTAAGCTAGCTGATAAATTTAGGTTATCAAATAGAAGCTTGTTAAAGATTTTACGAGTGTCCAGAACCATTGCTGACTTGGAAAACTCCAATCAAGTTTTAACTCAACACATTAGTGAAGCCTTTAGTTATAGATTAAATTAATGAAGTAATAATCACAGCCACTCCCAAGCTCAGAGCATAGGCTCCAAATGGTTTGAATTGAGCTTCTTTAATTAGTTTACTCATTATGCCCAAACTAGCCAGGCTAGTAATTAGAGTAGCAGTTCCTCCAGCTAGGAGTAATGACAGCTGGGGCATCACGACGGAGCCTTGGATTAATTCGTAAGTTTGTAAAGTTAAGGCGCCCAAAATAGCTGGTACAGCTAGTAAAAAGGTAAAATTAAAAGCTTGTTTTTTTTCTAACTTTTGACCTAAGCTACCCAACAAAGTTGTTCCTGATCTAGATATTCCTGGAATTAAAGCGAGTGATTGGAACAAGCCAATAATCAGTGACTGTTTAATCGTGACTGGTTTTTCTTCATTGCTTTTTTGTAACAGTCGATGAGAAATTAAGTTGTTAATTCCAGTTATTAATAAAGCTCCGCCGATTAGGATGGGAGTATGAAAGAAGTTTTCTAGAATATCTTTAAAAAATAACCCAACAAAAACAGCTGGTATGGTACCGAAACCAAACACAATTAATTGTTGAAGATTAATTTTTTTCAACTCAGCAAAAAAGAAAATAATAATAGCAATCAGACTAACTCCATGAAGAAAAACATCAAAAGCCAATAATGGTTCTGTTAAACCAAACCAATTCTGCGCTAAGGCTAGGTGACCGGAACTAGAAACTGGCAGGAACTCAGTTAAGCCCTGCAAAGCTCCTAAAATGAGAGCTTGCCAAATATTCATGGTTTATTTTTTCTTTGAATTTTCTTTTTTATCTTCTTCAGCATTAAGCATGGTTTGTTTGTCATAAAGATCATTGAGAATTTTTCCGACAAGATCTTTACCACCAAGGCCGATTGCTAGACCGAAACCAAGAGCCAACATCGCCACAAAGCCGATAAATACAATAGTTAGAAATTCAGCAGCAATGCCCAGTTCAGAAAAAGCGGTCATCGCTGTTAAAGTAATTACAAAATAGCCAGAGACTTTTCCTAGTAGTCTGCCTGTTTTAGGTTCAATAGTTTTGATTGCTCCTTTAACTAAGCTCTCTACCCAACCAGCTACTAGTACCCCAAATAACAAGATAAACATGGCTGAAATCACATTAGGGATGTAACCAAGAATTCTTTCAAGAATTATAGTTATTGAGCCAAGGCCCAAGATAGAAACAATGGTGTGAATGATCACCAGCATTGTTAACCAATAAAAGAGATTGGAAATAGTAAAAACAATTCTTTCTCCAATATTTGAACCTTCAAAGGCCAATTGAAGAGGGGTTTTATTGATAAATCCAGCAAAATTGATTGTTTTTAAAACTCTTTTAACTAGTCCTTTAACGACTTTAGCCAGAATTACACCAACAACTAACGCGGTTAAAGCTCCTAGTATCTTGGGGAGTAGCAAAGACAAGCTTTGCATAGTTTGAGTGGCTAAAAATTGAAAGGATGATTGAAAGGTTTCATTCATAATGATCTCATTATATACACAAAAGCGTACAACCCGTAAGCCGGATTCTGTTTTAGGTGTGATTTGTCTAATGCCGAAAGCTTGATGACCTCATTCTGCTAGGCAGAAATATAGAGAGTAGGTTCATTTAGGTCAAGGTCGTTCGTTGCAGCCGGGAGGATTGCCATAACCAAAGTTATATCCAGAAGCTTGATCGTTTCACTCGGCGCCACCCGATTCGTCACTGTTGCTCTAACTGTCAAAGCCCCCATTTTCATGAGGCACCGTCTACTCAGCTGTCCGGACTTTCCTCCCCTATCTTAAAGATAGAGGCCAACACCCGGTTGTACGCTAGAGATATTATACCTGATTTACTAGCAAATCAGCCTATAATTTACTGATAACCTCAGCAAGCTCTAATTTATTGGCTTCTGACCACTGAATATTTTCTCTTTTTTTCCACCAGGTTGTTTGTCTTTTGGCATATTGGGTTTCAGACAAAGTCCAATGTTCAATCAATTGTTTGTCATTAATTTCTTGGTTAATAAACTTTAAAATTTCTTGATAACCTAGAGTAGCTTTGGCTTGGAGATTTGGCTCTTGGTATTTGGTTTCAAAGTTTTTAACTTCTTCGATTACTCCCTGTTCTAATCTTTTTAAAACACGTTGTCGAATTTTTTCTTCAATATTGGTAGTAGTTAAACCAATTTGTAGCAGTGGCTCGATTTGTGGATAATGGCTTGGTTCTATCTCTGCTGCAATTGTTTCAATAGCTCTAACAAGTCTTCTGGGGTTATTCCGATCAGAGTTATTCATGTTAGCTAGTTTTTCTGGATTTCTATTTTCCAGAATAACTTGCAGTTCAGCTAGGGTATTATTTGCTAATGCTTCTCTAAGCTCTTGATTTGGTTTTACATGTAGAGTTTCAGCTGGATGGTAGATTTGTTGATGGTAAAGACCGGTGCCTCCAACCACGATAAATAATGATTTAGGATAATTTTCAATTAATTTTTTGACTAAGTTATGAAAATGTCCTACTGACCATTCTTGATTGCCATTCAGATTATTGGTACCATGTAGAGAGATTGGTAAATCAGGATTAATAAAGAACGAATAAGGAATATTTTCATTACTTTTTTTCTTAAAGTCTTTAGGAACATCAGCTCCAGATAAAATTGTTAGTTCAGTAAAAACTTGTTTTGAGTCTGCAGAAATAACAACTACTTCTTGATGATACTTTTGATACCATAACTTAGCTAAAGCAAAAGCTTTAGCTGTTTTTCCTGTAGCTGTTTGGCCAACAATTGAAATAAATTTTGGGTGATTCATTATTGGTATTATAGCCGACAGATTTATAAAGGTTAGTTAGTTATGCTAGGATGAAGATAGTTCATAAAATTAACGAAAGGCCTTGTTATGTGTGGTACTTGTGCAGAACATAATCAAAAAGATGCTCCTTGTCCAGACTGTGGCAATAGCCCCTGCACCTGTGATGAATAGAGTAGTTTTATTGTAAATAAAGGAAAAGATATGAGTAGAATGGTAAAACATGATCAACATGGACCTGCTCAGGTTGGTGACAAGTTTGTTTGTCAGTGTGGTTTAAGTAGCAATAAACCATTTTGTGATGGTTCGCATAAGTTAACTCTTGATGAAGAAAAAGATAAAATTTATTGTTACGACAAAGATAAAAAAAGAAAAGAAATCAAAGAAGGTTGTTGTTAAACCACCTTTGGTCTAGTTTTTAAATTATCTTTATTAATAATTTTATCTAGGATTTCCCAACGCTGTTTTCTGACTTTATAAGGAATTTCTTCTTGGTAAAGCTTGTAAGCAGCTGTTCCTGGTCTGGGTGAGTACATCGCGACAAAGCCAACTTGCCAATTCATTTTTTTAGCAAACTCAACCGTTTCGGCAAATTCTTCATCGGTTTCACCGGGGAAACCAACAATAATATCTGTTCCTAAAACGATACTAGGATCGCCTTTAAGAAGCTTATTAGTTATTTTTGCATAGTCTTGAGTAGTGTAACCGCGGTTCATTCTTTCCAGCACTGAGTTGCTGCCAGATTGAACTGGCAGGTGAACATAGCGATCTATTTTTTTGTTAGTGATAATTTCTTCAATTAATTCATCATGAAAGTCCCAAGGATTGCTGCTAAGAAATCTAATGATTTTAATTTCTGGGAATTTGGAAATTTCTCTTAGTAGTTGCACAAAGGGTGGGGTACCTTGTGGTTTTAAATATTGGGATTGGTTGGAAGGGATCATTTCTCTAGTGAATTCTTGATCACTCATTAACATTTTTCTCAAACCAATTCCCATTTTTTCTAGTCCCCAAGAATTGACATTTTGGCCTAGTAAAGTTATTTCTGAATAGCCTTTTGCTACTAAGTTTTCCACTTCTTTAATAATTTCATCCATACTTCTGGATTGTTCTCTACCTCTAGAGTAAGGGACAATACAGTAAGTGCAAAATGAGTTGCAGCCCGCAGAAATAGGAATCCAGGCATGTTTTTTATCTCTTCTCACAGCTGCTTGGTTAAAGCCAACTTCATTGACTGGTAGAATTTCATCAATATTAGGAATCATTTCCAAAATTTTATTGTGGCCATGATGAAGCATGCAGCCAGTAAAAATAATTTTTGGCTTGGGAAGATTTTTAGCCTGATAGTGTTTAACTACCTTTAGAACAAAAGCTCTAGCTCTATCTTCAGCACTTTTGCGGATCGCACAAGTATTGACCACTAATTCAGTGGTATTTTCCCAGGATTTAGCTGGTTGATAACCTCTGGCTTCATAATCTCCGGCGATTCTTTCTGAATCACTTTTGTTGGATTGACAGCCAAAAGTGTGAATAAAATATGTTTTCATGATATTAATTTTTAAATCTTGAGGCAGTATAAACTTCGAACCCGCAACTTTCTTGTTGCCAAATTTATTGAGGCACGAGCGGGATTCGAACCCGCGAACGAAGGTTTTGCAGACCTCGCCATTGGACCACTCTGGTATCGTGCCGGCTAGTATTGAGGAATTATACTGGGAGATTGGTTAAATATCGAGGTGATATTTGTGTATGATAAAGCTGTGCCAACTGTTTTTCAAAATAAAGTTTACTTAGCTTTGAAAAAGGTTCCTGCTGGACAAGTAACTACTTATAAAAAATTGGCTGAACAAATAGGAACCAAAGCTTATCGTGCTGTAGGAGTAGCCCTAGCCCAAAACCCCTATGCTCCTCAGGTACCATGTCACAGAGTAGTTGCCAGTGATGGTTCTGTTGGTGGGTTTATGGGAAAAAAAGTTGGTCAAAACATAGTTAAGAAAATAAAAATGTTAAGAGCTGAGGGAGTTTTAGTTAAAGATGGAAAAATAATTGACTTTAAAGCAAAACTTTTTAAATAATAAAAGACATTTGTTGAAATTTTTTTTTGATTTGTTATATTGAGCGGATGAGTGGTCATCCAGAGATATTTTACTCAGCACATCCGATAGATTTAGAGCTGGTTGAGGCTATGGTTGGGGCCATTGTTGGTATTTATAATAGTGATGGTCAGTTGCGTGATCCATGGCTGGATGCATTTCTTAGGTTAAGAAAAGTTTTTATTTCTGATGAAAAAAATAGAAGATCAATTGCTGAAAAGATAAATAAACAAGGACGAATCATTAAGCCTCTTTTACCTCATACGAAAATTTTAAAAGTTGGTCAAGAAATGAGGGCAAAGCATTATTCCCAAATGGTTCTATGGGGAGATGAAGGTGGAGAACCTATCTCAGCTGAAGCAGCCTGTCGTCAAGCTATTGATATTTTGGGATCAGAACTAAGCATTTTGGCATTGGTTAATGGTTTTGATGGAGAAGGTAAGCTAGTTAATAGTGTTCATGATTGGCCACACGCTCATCTTTATTTATTGTGGTTGAGTGGAGACCGAGAGTTATTTAGTCAAAAATTAGAAAAATCAGTTAATGGTTTTGTAAAATAGATTCAATATCTAAATATGGGTTAAAAATATAAAAAAGACGCTTAAAAGCGTCCTTTTTGCGCTTGTGACCCCATGGGGAATCGAACCCCAGTTGCAAGGATGAAAACCTTGAGTCCTAACCACTAGACGATGGGGCCTTTTTTAAATTAATAAATTAAGGCCAAGTAATATTTTCAAAGTGCTCTACTCTGCCAGGAGTGATAGTAATGATATCAAACCTGTAGAAATTTTGTAAATCTGTATATCGTAAAAAAAATTCAGCACCAATTTTCATGGTTCTAATTTTATGTCGATTAACAGCCTTACTAGGATGACCGTAAGTATTTGATTTTCTGGTTTTAACTTCAACGAAAACCAGTTCATTTGACTTACGATCCAAAGCCACAATGTCAATTTCGTACTTTTTAAAGATCGGATTGGCCGAAACTATTTGAAAATCTTCTTTAAGCAAATAGTTAACAGCTATTCTTTCACCTAGTTCACCCAGTAAAAAATGCCTGAACTTACTCTGTTTTGGTGAAAGTATTTTTCTCTTTAATTCTGGAAGCGGCTTTACCAATCTTCTCACGAAGGTAGTATAGTTTGCTTCGGCGGACATCTCCCTGACGTTTAATCTCAATTTTCTTGATAGAAGGAAGTAAAACTGGGAAGATTTTTTCTACGCCAATAGCGTTAGCGCCGATTTTTCTCACCGTGAAAGATTTACCATTTTTTTCGTTTTTGATCACAATAACGATCCCCTCAAAAATCTGGATACGCTTTTTGTTACCTTCTTTAATTTCTTGGTGAACTCTAACGGTATCTCCAACCGAAATTGTTTGGTCGTTATATTCTAAATGTTGTGCCATTACTGATGTTTCCCTTCTTTATTTCAGAATTGTTGTTTGGGGTATAGTAGTTGTCCCAAAGACAGACGAATATTTTACTCTGGAATGATTAACTTAGCAAGTCCTTTCCTGACTAGTTAAGATTCACTAAATTTATCAGGTTTGCTGGTAGCTCCTTGGTCATGTTTGAAATCATAATCCAAGACCGCTTTCATATATTCGACAAAAATTGGATGTGGTTTTAGTGGTTGAGATTTATATTCTGGATGAGCTTGGGTAGCTACAAAGAAAGGATGAGTTTCATGGGGCAGTTCAATCATTTCAACAAAGAAGTTATCAGGACTGGTTCCAGAGATGACAAAGCCTTTTTCTTCCAAAACTTGGCGATACTCATTATTGAACTCAAAACGATGGCGATGTCTTTCTGAAATTAGGTTTTTTTTCTTATCTTTAAAAGCATTATGTTTGCTATAGATTTGGTGAGCAAGTGTTCCTGGTTTGAGGATACAGTCATAACCACCAAGTCTCATGCTAGCCCCTACCCCCTTGATAGTTTGATACTTTTCATCAAAAGGAATGTCATGAATAACTGGGTGCTCTGTTTGAGGATTTACTTCTTTGGTATGGGCATCTTTTAGACCAACCACATGTCTAGCAAATTCTACTGAGGCTAGTTGCATACCATAACATAAGCCTAAATAAGGCACTTTATTCTCTCTGGCATATTTAATAGCTTCGATTTTTCCTTCAACGCCTCGGCTTCCCCAACCAATTGGTACGACAATTCCATCTGCCCTTTTAAGATCAGTTAAAGCTTTTTGGTTTTTCTTTTCTAGTGATTCAGCGTTAATAAAAATAATCTCTAGATCAGTGTTGTTATGCCAACTAGCATGGTCTAGTGACTCTAGTAATGAAGTATAAGAATCTTTTAATTCATAGTCACCGGTCGCAATGTATTTAGCAATAATGGCAATCGAAACTTTTCTTTTTTTAGGTGCCAAAATCTTTTTAACTAGTTCCTTCCAGGAAGTAAGTTTGGCTTTTTTGGTTGGTAATTTTAATTTTTGATTGATTCTTTCATCCAAGTTTTGTTCTAGAAAATTCAATGGAATTTGATAAATGGTTTTTGTATCAGGGTTAGAGATGACATCTTCTTTTTGCATATTGCAAAAATAAGCCACTTTTTCTTTTCTCTTATCATCAATCGTTGACTCAGCACGGCCAACAATGAAGTCAGGTTGGATACCCATTTCATGTAGGTTCTTGACTGATAACTGAGTTGGTTTTGATTTTAATTCTCCCAAGTGATGTGGAGTTGGAAAATAAGTAACATGAACCAAAATTACATCATCTGTTAAGCTTTGCTTCATGATTCTGTAAGCTTCGTAATAAACAATATTTTGGTATTCTCCAGCAGTGCCACCCAATTCAATTAACACCACATCATAGCCTTCGGCTGCTTTTCTGATGCGGCGAATGACTTCTTCTGGAACATAAGGAATAGCATCAACAGTGACACCTTCATATTCAAGGTTTTTTGCTTTTTCAATTACGGCAGAATAAATTTGACCCATGGTGGTGAAGTTTTTCGAACTTACTTCATTACCAATAAAGCGCTCATAGGTGCCAAGATCTAGATCAGCTTCCAAACCATCTTCACATAAAAAAACATCTCCATGTTCGACCGGGTTGATGTTTCCAGAATCAATATTAAGATAGTTTTCACACTTTAAGTTGGTGACAGAATAGCCTTGATCCTTGAGTAAAACTCCAATTGAAGCGGCTGTTGCCCCTTTGCCAAGACCAGAAAGAACACCTCCAGAAACGAAGATATATTTTTTTGGTTTTTTGCTAGAAAAATTTAATAACCCGTCTAATCTCACGGGATTGAATTGTACTGCCAACTTTAAACTTGTAAAAGCACTAATTTTGTTTTTTACCCACAACAGGTTGTGTTCTATCTGGGAAAATATACACACTGTGTAGTATGACTATTACTAAATTAGCTATTTATTTGTACAATCCTCACTATATGGTCAATGTTTCAACAAAAACTGGCGACAAGGGAGAAACTTCGTTAGCCAATGGTCAAAGAATAGCCAAAGATGATTTAGTGGTTGAATTGATTGGTACTTTGGATGAGTTGAATTCTCAACTAGGTTTAGTTAGAACTAAATTGAAGATAATTTTAAAAGAATCAGCTGATAAAGAGTTGTTGGCTCAAGAAAGAATAGTTTTTTTAATTCAAAAGCAATTATTCGTTTTAGGGGCCTACGTAGCTCAAGCTGATATTAAGCTTTCTGTTGATTTTCTTCAAAAAATAGAGCAGCAATCCACTAATTTACAAGAGTTAATGGCTGATAATTGGCACAGTCGCTTTGTTCTACCTGGAGGCCATGAGGTTGCAGCTTTACTTGATATTGCTCGATCTGTTTGTCGTAGACTTGAAAGAATAGGAGTTACTTATCAACGCAACCAGTCAGTCGATGATTTGTTACTGAAGACAATTAATCGCTTGTCTGATTATTTATATGTGCTTCGTTGTTTTGTTAATGAAAAATTAGCTGTTGAAGAGCATTACATTTAAAAACCCCGCAACTTTTGGTTGCGAGGTTTCTGCCATGTCGAAAGTTAGTTGATTAATAACGGAATTTACGGATTAAGCCCACCACTCTACCTTGAATCTGCACATTTGTGGCATAAATTGGGCTCATGGTTGAGTTGGCCGGTTCCAATCTGACTCTAGTGACCTCTTTGTAAAATCTTTTAAGCGTAGCCAAACCGTTATCAAGTAAAGCCACCACAATATCACCATTATTAACGTTAGCAGTTTCTTCAATGACGACATAATCTCCATCATCAATATGGTCTTCAATCATTGATTGCCCTTTAACTTGGAGAATATAAGCTCTTTTTTTACCTGAAACCATTTCTGGGGAAACTTTAAAGGTGGCATCAGTATCAGTATAAGGCTCGATTGGTGAACCAGCAGCAATGAAGCCTAAAATAGGTAGATCTACACTGTCTGTGATATTAATAAAGGTTCTATCTACTAATTCAATGCCTCTAACAGTTCCCTCATGTTTTTTAATGACGTTTTTTCTTTGTAAAGCTTGAAGATGTTCGTGAACGGTAGCTAATGATGAAACATTAATGGCTTCTGCGATTTCTTTTAAGGTTGGAGAAAAACCGTTTTTTTGAATATATTGAGCAATATAGTCTACAATTTGTCTTTGTCTTTTATATAGGGTGACGGCCATGATTTTCTCCTTTTTACTAATTATTTTTATTTTTTAAAACCAAATTTATCCCAAAGATTACCCAGAGTATATGCGAGTAAACCCCGAATAACAATAACATCTTTAACCATCAAAATATATCAAATACTCAATTATTAAATTCGGGTTTGGTCGGTTCACCTAGATTGTTTATTTGAACCAAATACAGTAGACTTGTTCAGTATATTGGCTTAGTTTTTTAGAAATTAATCAAAAATATGAATAAAAAAAACATTGTTTCTTCAGGAATTAACTATGCATATGGCATTGTCTTGGGAATTGCAGAAGTCATTCCTGGGGTAAGTGGGTCTACTTTAGCTCTGCTTTTGGGTATTTATGATGATTTTATTGAGTTGCTTTATCAAGGAACTGAGTTTGCCAAGTATTTAGTATTGTTTTTAATTGGCAGAAAAAAACTTGCAGCAGTCAAAAAACAATTTTTGACTATTCGTTGGTGGCCATTCGGAGTACCGTTGGTTTTGGGGATGTTTTCAGCTATTTTGGCTCTTTCATCGGTGATGACTTGGTTGCTAATTAACTATACAAGCCAACTTTATGCGGTTTTATTTGCTTTATCTTTACCGACTATAGAAATTGTTTATCGTCAGATGGAGAAAAAATCAGTCAATAATTTAGTAATTGCTTTTTTGACTGGTTTAATCTTGTTACTGGTTTTTGTTTCTTTTTTAAGTGGTAGTACAAATGTTTATCAACCTCATCCCTTATATTTATTTTTTGGTGGCTTGGTGGCTATTTCAGCTATGGTACTTCCTGGGGTAAGTGGGTCTTTTATGCTGTTAATCTTGGGTCTTTATACCTATGTAATTGGGTTAGTTTCTCAACTAGTTCAAGGTTCGTTTGTAGCCGGTGACATTATTAACTTGTTATTTTTATTGGCTGGTTTTGGGGCCGGATTTTTGACTACGGTGAGAGTTTTAAAAATAGCTTTTGCTAAGTATCGGGATAAACTAATGGCAGTATTACTCGGTTTATTGGTTTCTTCTTGGTATGTTTTATGGCCGTTTGTTAAGGTAACTGAAGTTGTCAATGATGAACCAGTTGTAGTAAAAATCTCTCCTTTAGAATTTGGTTTAGCTAATAGCTTACTAATTTTGCTAGTTATCATGGTCATAGCTTTTTTGGTTGGTAAATTACAATTCTTAATTGATAAAAAACAGAAACCGATTGATGACGGTTTTGATCGTTTGTAAGTAATAAAACAATAATTTTTATGAGCTATCAGTGGCATCCAGAATTTTGGCGTGCTTGGTTAAAGCAAGCACCTGTGTTGTGTGTTGATGCAGTTATTTTTAACGACAACAATGAAGTACTATTAGTCAAAAGAGCCACAGAACCATTTGAGGGATTTTGGCATTTACCTGGTGGGATTATTAGAAAAGGTGAATCTTTGGCATTAGCACTTAAAAGAGTAATTGCTTTGGAAGTTGGTTTGAAGAAATTTAAAGTAATAAAGCAAGTAGGTATTTTTGATGATCCTCAAAGAGATCCTAGAGGTCATTTTATCACTGTGGCCTTTCGAGTGAGCACGAGTGAAAAAGTTAAGGAGTTTAATTCACAGCAAGAAGAAATTAAGTTTTTTCAGCAATTGCCAACTAAGTTGGGTTTTGATGCTCAGCAAATCATTAATCAAGCTAAAAAATAAAATCAGCCCCTCTTAAATTAAATGGGAAGGGCTGATCGGTTTAAATTGTTTTCTAAGCTTGAGGAGAGTTATTCTCTTCAGCTACTGGTGTTTCCTCTATTGGTTGTGGGCTAGCCGGTTGGGTTGGTGTAACTGGCTCTGCACTGGGACTAATTTCGGCGACCGTTGAGTTAATGGCTTCTTGAATATCGACTGCTACAGCTTCTGTTTCTGCTGGTTGTGGTGGAGGAACATTAGGTGTTGCTACTGGTGGAGCTGGATTATTCATGGGTGGTTGAGGAGCAACTCCCAGACCAACGATTGGCTGAGTTGGAGTTGGTGCTGGAGTCTCACCTAATGATAAGTTTTGCACTGGAGGTGGAGTGGTTGCCTGAGTTGGTTGTTCTGTAGTAGCCACGGCTGGTTGTGGGTTAGCCGGTTGAGGATTTGGATTGACTTGGGTTGAGACAACAGCTGGTGGGATTGATGCAGTAGGAGTAGCCACTGGAGTTTGTTGAACTGGGTTAGCGGTTGTTTCTTGATTCATGAAGGGATTAACTGCTGCTTGTTGTTGATCAGTAGTTGATTGAGGTGGATCTTGAGTAGGTGTAACGGATGGTTGGATCTGATCACCTGTAGCTTGGTTAGTAATAGGGTCTTGGGGAGGGTTTTGATTCATATTTTCTCCTTCCAGCATTTGCTGTTCAATTTCTAAATAAATATCTGCTAAACGGTTATATTTTTCTACGGACTCTCCTCTATTTGTTGGTCCAAACTTAATAAAATCGGCGCCAATACCAACGGCGAAGTCTGCTAAAAAGTCGTCATTTGTTTCACCACTCCGTTGTGAAACTACCACACTCCAGCCGGCATCTCTCGCCGTTTTAACTGCTAGGATAGCCTCAGTGACAGTACCAATTTGACTTGGTTTGATCATAATAGCATTGGCATAACTATTTTGAATAGCGTTTTGAATTCTAGGATTGCTAGAAACAGTAAAGGCATCCATGGCTATTTTGGTTGAAGAACCAAACTCCTTGGTAAATTCTTGCCAAAGGCTCAGATCTTGAATGGTGAATGGGTCTTCAAAATAAGTTAAATTGTATTTTTCTTTCAAGTTTTTATAAAAATCATAGATTTCTTTGTTGGTATAAACAGTTGATTTATCTCTTAAAACATATTTTCCTCGATTAACTAAGTTTTCTGCTCCAGCATCTAAACCGAAGAAAAAGTCTCTGGAAAGAATGTAATCTGTTCTGTGTGCTGCTTCAATCATAAACTCAAAAACATCAACATTTTTTTGTAATGATGGCGTAAATCCACCCAGAACTCCAGTTGAGTAACTAGCCTTTCTGTCTTTAAGCAGTTGTTGTAAATTGGTGCGTAAACCATCTTCTATTTCCAAAGAAACTCGATAGTCCATATGGCTAGCTGGAATAATGAGAAACTCTTGTAAATCGAGGTTACTTGATCCATATTTTCCGCCATTAATTAACCCAAAAATACAGGTTGGGATTTTTAGATAGTTGGCAAGATGATATTGTTCAAATAATCTTTGATAAACAGCCATCCCTAGGCAAGCAGAACCTGCTTTGAAAATAGTTTGAGAAAGTGCTGCAAGCGTATTGGCTCCATACTGAGTTTTCAGTTCAGTACCGTCAAAACCAAGTAAGAGTTGATCTAATTGGTCTTGCTGAGTAGGATCTTGGCCAATTAACTGTGGAGCGATGGATTGATTAATTGTTTGGACTGCTTTTTGGACTCCTTTGCCACTCTTATGATCTGGATCATTATCTAAGAGGACTTTGGCTTCATAAGGAAATGAAGACGAGCCATTAGGGACTGAGCTCTCAACCATGAAACCATCGTCCGTCCAAATCGAGACACTGATAGTTGGATTTCCTTGAGAATCTAAAATTTCTTTAGCAAGTATTGCTCTAATAGCAGACATAGTCTCACTATACCGAATTTTTATTGATCAGACTAGTAACTATCCTATTGTTTTTTGATTTCTTCTTTAAAATAATCAACAAAAGGAATCGGACTAGGATCAAGTCCCTCTAAGATGCTAAGATAAAATCCAGCATAAGCCAATAAGGTGATTAACTCAAAGACTTGAGTTAGTTTTGTTTCACTCACTAGTTCTATCTTCATGGTTTCAATATCATTGTTCTCAACAACTTGTTGGGTGACCTCAATTCTTTTTTGGTTTCTAGGTAAGTAAAGCTTAGAATAGAAAAACAAGAAAAAATGAGTAGTAGCATTTGATTTGGGGAATTTTAGACCTTCCATTAGATGATGATTCAATTCTGGAACAATTTTATAATCAGCAAAGATTTTGGCGTTTTCATTCCACTGATTTGCGGCAACGTGAAGTCCTCCAACAAGGAATTCACTGCCGACAAAAACAGGTCGTCTTTCGATACTGGAAAAGGCCAATAATTTAGCTTTATTTTCTTGTTGTTTAGTTTCAACACTCAGGGTTTCAGAAGTTTGTAAAATGGTGTGAATGATTTGTTCAATTTCTTCTTCATCAATTTTAGTAATACCGGTAGCATTCATTAAACCAAACAAACCAATAATGGCATAACCAATTGCCATTCTGGGTTGGTTGGAAGGGTTATAGATTGGATCAATGATATAGCTTGGGTAGTTATTTTTTTTAGCTATTTTTTCCAATTCCCCACCTGCACAAATGGCTGCGACTTGAGTTTGTTTAGCTTTAACTTCTTGAGCACAGTTAATTACTTCTTCGGTGGTTCCAGAATAACTAGAAAGAATCACTAAGGTGTTTTGGTCAGCATATGCTGGGAGGGTATAACTATTATAGATTTCAAAAGGGACGGTTAGTTTTTCTTTAAACAGATGTTTAAAAACATCGGCGCCAATTGCCGAACCACCCATCCCAACTAAAATCACGTTATTAATTTTTTTTTGATGGGTAATGGTGATTTTTTTAGTTTTTTCCCAAGCATCCCTAACTTGATCAGCCAGGGCTTCAATTGAGCCAAGCATATTAGATTTATCTAATTCAGCAATTTTTTCTCTAGAATCTAAGACTGAAGTATTATTGAGTTTATCCATATTTTCCTTTTTTATTTGAGATCCTCTTCCAGTTTCTCGATTGTTATTTTTACATTTTTAAAAGCTAGATTGTTAGGTATTTCTTCAAGTGAAAACCAGGCTAGTTCTTCAACATCATCATGAGGGCTTGGTTGCTGGTTGGGATTAATCATCTTAACAGTAAAAATCAAAGGAATAGAGGGTCTTTCTCCATAGACATCTGCTACCGAACCTAGATATTTTTCTATCTCTACATCCAAACCAGTTTCTTCTTTCATTTCTCTGATGACGCCTTCCTCGACTGATTCTCCTGGTTCAACAAATCCTCCTAAGATATCCCAATCACCCTGTTGTGGAGCTATTTTTCTTTTGGCTAATAAGATTTTTTTATCTTTAATTAAAGCAATTGAAGTAGCTACAGCTGGGTTGTTGTACCATACAAAATCGCAGGTTTTACAAGCCACGTGATTATCCAAATGGTTTAACTGTTGTTTACACTTTGGACAAAATTTAAATAGCTTGTGAAACCTGCTAGTTGTATCCATTTTTTAATCTAAGGCGTGAGTATTAACCCCAGATTTCCAATCAATTTCTTTGTACTTACTCAAGATTTCTTTGAGAATTATTTTCATCTCATCATATTGTTTTTGAGTTTTGCCTTCAAATTTTACAGTAATGTAAGGACCATTCTGTGAAGCTCTGACAATCGCCATTTCCTGTTCAGTATCCATTCTGATACCATCAATATCAATATATTTGGCTTTTGGCCATCTTTTCATAAATTCTGCCCGGATTTTGGTGTCAATGAACTCAAACTTAATTTTATCGGCCAGACCAAATTTGATTTCTGGACTACTGACATAAATAGTGAGCTGTTTAACTGCTTCAGATAGGGTCATGTTTTTTCTTTCCAAGTATTGCAGTAGTCTCAAGCTAGCGTAGGCTCCATCATCGTGGCCATAAAAATTATCCATAAAGAAAATATGACCAGACAGCTCTCCTCCAAAAGGAGATCTGGCTTCTTTTACTTTGGCTTTAATAAAAGAATGGCCAGTCATCCACATCACTGGTTCACCACCTGATTTTTCGATTGCTTCAGTGACTTGTCTAGAACAAAGAGTGTTGTAAACAATTGGAGCTCCTGGCATAAAATCAAGAACATCCATAGCAAATAAAGCCACAATGGTATCCATCCATAGAACTTGCCCATGTTCATCAACTACAGCCATGCGGTCGCCATCAGTATCATAAGCAAAACCAATGTCAGCTTGATGTTTTTTGACGCCAGCTGAAAGTCTTTCCAAGACCTCAACTTCAGTTGGATCTGGTACGCCTAGAGGGAAATTACCATCAAGGTTGCAGTTTTGTTCAATTATTTCACAGCCAGCTTGTCTTAAGATTTCTGGATAAAATTTTCCGGAAGCGGTGTTACAGCCTTCAACAACAATTTTCCATTTTTTCTTAAGTTTAAAGTATTTGTTAATTTCATCTCGGTAGATTGGGAAGAGATCTGCGGTTCTATTTTCCCCTTGGCCTTCCACAAATCTTCCTTCTTCAACTAGTTGTTTCATGTACTGAATTTCTTCAGTAATCATCGTATCTGAATAACCAACACCTAGTTTTAAGCCATTAAATTCCTTGGGATTATGTGAGGCTGTGATCATGGCACTGCCTTTAGTTTTATATTGGTAACTAGAAAAATAAACAATTTGACTTAGACTGAGACCAATAAAAATGGTATCAATGCCGCCATCATTGAGGCCTTTTATGAAAGCAGCGCTAAACTCTTCACTAGTTAAGCGATTATCATGACCTACAGTTGCTTCAAAAATTCTTCTTTCACTTAAAAAAGTAGCGTAAGCTCTCCCTAAAGTGTAATAAACATCAGCATTAAGTTGTTTACCAGTGACACCCCTGATGTCATAACCCCGGAAAATAGTTGAGTCAATTTTTTTAACAAGCGAATACATAGGTTTCCTTTCCTCTTTTTTTGTATTTTTAACTGTATAAGGTTGTGGCTAAGACATCAAGTTCTTGACTAAGAGTCAAGTAATTTTGAGATGCTTTCATTTTTTGATCGAGTTTAAATAGTTTTTCATGAATACTGAGTAGTTGGTTCAAGCTAAAATACTGAGCTTGTTTTTTGAGTTTACTGATCATAAATGGAGCCCCAGCAGGGGTCCCTCCATCCTTGATGTAAATTAGTAAACTAACTTGTCTGATTAACATTACCAAGCACATGTAATCACCATTGGTTTCAATAGCTTTAGCCAAAGCCAACAAGTTCTTAGATAGTGGTGTTTGAGGGTGAAATAAATCTAACCAAGAAAAAAGTGAGTTACTAAGTTTGAATTCTTCGGTTTCTGCTTGAGAAAATTTCTTAAGCATGGTCTTAGTCAAAGTTCTTTTTTCCCAAAGGATCACTGTTCGATTTGTGGTAGAAACTAATTCTATTAGTTGGTTTTTTTTATTTGACTTGGGTAGTGAATGAAGCTCTTCGATTAGAATGATCTCTTGGTCACCAAAAAGATTGGTTTTTAAGAGTGTTTCTTCTAATTCTGGTAATTCTAGTTTTTTGGCTTCTAACCTAACGACTGAATAGTTATCAGTTTTGAATTTATTGATTAGTTTGACTAATTTATCTCTTGATTTAATGGTGTTTTCACCATGCAAGATAATTATCATATAAAGATCATACCATTTACTAATTAACTGTGTAGTAGCTATTAATCGATTGTACTACCTTGTCTTTTCAACCAACCTCTATGTAAGCGATAATCCGGGTCATATTGTTCTACTAGTTGCCAAAAATTTTTTGAGTGGTCCATGTATTCTAGATGAGCTAATTCATGGATAATGACATAGTCAATAATTTTTGGGGTAAAGTGAATAAGTTTTAAATTGAAATTAAGATTTTTAGTCGAGCTACAGCTTCCCCATCTGGTTTTTTGGATTTTAAAGCTTATTTTTTTGTAAGTTAAACCCATTTTTTTAGCCATTAAACTAGTTTTTTTAGTAATGTAATGTTGAGCTGTATTTTTCAAAAATCTTAATAACACTGGATTTGGTTGCTGAGGGTTAAAAGTTATAACTTGATTATTGTTTTGATGGAGTTGAATTATTAATTCATTATTTTTCAAGCTTACTTTTGATGGCTCAATGGTTGATTCTATTTTCAATGAATATTTTTTACCAAAAATATAAACAAAATCTTGGTCAATAAATTTAAATTTATTTTTAATTTTTTGTTTTTGATTATTTATCCAGGTTTGATTATCTCTAACAAATTTGTCAATGAAAAATTTAGGGATTAGTTTTGGGGCAGTAACAATGAGTTCACCAGTAGATTTAAGACTAATACTGAGTTTAGTAGACCTGGAGTTTCTTTTTAATTGGTAGTCCATAAAGTTGCTTAGTTGTAAGCTAAAAACCTCAGCAAAACAAGAGAAAAACAGTTATTTACCAAAAAATTTTAAAAATAAATCGCTTAAAAATTGGCTAGAATTTTGATCATTCAAAAACTGAATTAACTGACTATTAGTAAAAATCAACACGATACCAATAGTGGTTTGAATTTTTTTTGCCAGGCCAGATTTTAAGGCTCTCAACCTCAGACCGAAAATCATACTTAAAGAAGCAGAAAGCAGCATTAAGATAATTTTGCTAGCAAGACTATTAATATCTTCTTGGGCTATTAAATGATTTTGTAAAGCAATTTCTTTGGCTGGCATTTCTACCAAAATAAATACTCCAGAATTATATAAACTTTTTAAACTTTGCAAAATTAATCCCCAAGCAACTATTTCATGAATCCAGTGACCGTATTTAGTGATTAATCTATCAATTAATGGTTTTTCCAAAACTTCTTTAAGGTTGTGTGGTTCATTCGGTAGAATTTGCTTAGGGTTAGTATCAATTGTAATATGTGGAGTGGTAGTATTTGTTGGTTGTTGAATAAATGATTGGGTTTGGGTTGGTGGTATGAATTGTTTATTAGTGGAGTTTGGATTCATGACTTTTTCATCCTAGCGCAATCTCTCCTAGAAAAGCAACTCAATTTTTGCTTAAATGACGGTATAATATCAGCTCTAATAAAGAGCCGAGGTGGTGAAATGGTAGACACGCACGCTTTAGGAGCGTGTGAGGCAACTCATGGAGGTTCAAGTCCTCTCCTCGGCACAAGAAGAGATAGCACCGTTATCAAAGGTGCAAATTGATTGATATAACGGGCTAATCTCGCGGTTCAATGTACCATTTTGACTCCAAGCTAGTCCTGAGGGGAAGATTGAACCCAAGAGTACTT
>JBMORP010000001.1:0-1839 GCA_049322655.1 Patescibacteria group bacterium | reverse complement strand
TGAGTGTTTTTATAATGAACATAAAAATTAATAAAGCTATCAATAAAAAAAACAGCTTTAATAATTCTTTACTAAAAGTTGAACTTTTAGTTTTCTCTTGTTCGATAGACATATAACCTCGTTTTTTATTAAAAAATATGTTATTTATTATTTGCCAAAAGGCATTGTAAAATTAATCAGATTTTGAACGGTGTATATTCAAACCTAGTTGAAATTGAGTTATGAAAAAAAGAAGAGACTCCAAATAATTAATAATTTTGTAGTGTCAAAAAAAACAAAAAACAATTAAAAGGAGTCTCTAAGATGAAAAATAGCAAAATCAGCAAAGAAAATCTTGAATGGTATTTAAGTCAACCAACAGAATTGCAGTTGGGATTATTTGAAAATTTCGTAGAGATGGCAAAGTTGCACTACAATCAGATGATGGAAAAAGAATCAGTTGACAAAGCTGGAGAGAAATATGAACGAGGGAAGCGATATAATCGGTGGGGTAGCAATCCGGGAAGTATAAGGATCGGAGAGGAGAAAGTGCCAGTAGATGTACCTCGGTATTACGATAAAGAAGAGATGAGAACAGAAGAATCAGAGACATATAAAAATCTTCATGAAATACCGAGGCCAAGCGAAGTTATAATGAAAAAAATAATCAAGGGAGTAAGCCAGAGAGATTATGAAGAGGTAACGAAAAGTATATTAGAAAGTTTTGGAATGAGCCAGTCAACGATAAGTCGAACATTTATCGAAGAGAGTAAAAAGTTACTGGAAGAGTTTGAGAAAGGGGATCTTGGGATATATGATTTTGCAGCGTTGATTATTGATGGCAAGTATTTAAGTCACGATAACATAGTAATAGCACTTGGAGTAACAATGACGGGTGTAAAAGTGCCGTTGGGTTTCATTCAGACGACGACAGAAAACAGTCAAGCAGTAAAAGGGTTATTGAAAAATCTAATTGAACGAAACTTTCACTTTGAAGAAGGATTACTAACAATAATCGATGGTTCAAAAGGATTACGTAAAGCAGTAGAAGAAACGTTTGGGAATTTGACACTCATACAACGGTGCCAATGGCATAAAAGAGAAAATGTAGTCAGTTATTTGCGCCAGGAAGAGAAAGAAGTTTATAGAGGCAAATTACAAAGAGCATATAGCGAACCCGATTATGATACAGCAAAGGGAAGACTATTTGAAATCAGAGATGAGTTAAGAAAGATTAACCGAACAGCTTCAAACTCACTTGAAGAAGGGCTAGAAGAAACACTTACAATGCACCGCCTTGGTTTAATTGAAACACTCGGAACGTCTTTTACCACAACTAATCTGATTGAGAACTTAAACTCACAGCTAACAAAATATATCAGAAAAGTAAAACGATGGACAAACTCAGAGATGAAATCAAGATGGGTTGCTGTAGCTCTTTTAGAAATCGAAAAGAAAATGAGAAGAGTAAACCGTTTTGATAAATTAAATTTACTCAGAGTCGCATTAAAATCCGAGTTAAGACTGAATCAACAAAATGTAGCTTGATAAATATGGAGTCTCTAATTTTCAACTAAGTTTGACTTTTTACCTAAAAAAATACTAAGTATAAATGTTTTTGAACATTTATACTTAGTATTTTTTTATTAAATACAATAAAAATTAATTAAAAGATTTAAAAAAATTTTTATTTATAAGTTTGATTTAAAAACATGTTTAAAACAAAAAACCCTTCATCGAAAATCAATGAAGGGTAATTAAAAATAATCCTGGCGGCTACCTACTCTCCCACACACCTGCGCATGCAGTACCATCGGCGTTTACGGGCTTAACTTCTCTGTTCGGAATGGGAAGAGGTGT